>JAPXNX010000007.1:0-18495 GCA_033811795.1 Methanolinea sp.
TATCTATCCCATCCACGTATATCCGGTATGAACCGGCAGGCAGAGTGTCACCTCCGGTATGAATAATAGTCACATCTCTGCTCTCGTTTTCGATCGAGAAAGAAACTGCAGGGATATGTGAGACATTCGCGCTCGAAAGGATCGTAACCCCTGCAATGCTGACAGCAAGACTGATGACAGCAATGAGGAGGAGTGCACCGATCATCTCGGAGACCCCACTCTCTCTGGGCATCGATGCTTTCATAGGGCGACCGGTTGAAGATAGACCGTCAGGTTGACCCGGCTGTAATCGAAAAGTATCGAGTAATCATTGGAATGAACAGTAAATTGGACAATGTTATCATTTTGATGGATATCGATCCAGTTTGGATCGAACCCTTCGTCTACGGCTGATTGTTGGATCCATCTAAATATCTGGTTCCACATCTGGGCAGTGGGTTGATCCTGTGCATCGATTATAAATGTCACGTTTTTCGCATTAGGGATTCCCCGGGCCAATTTCGTGTTTCCTAGAGTATTTTTCTGAATCGAGGTCAACGTTGTAACGACCTGAAGCGGGGAAGTTCCACCGACGGTTCCCGAACCATTTATGATAATATCGACCATCCGCACAGTGGGTATGCCTGTTCGGTTGGTCACACTGATGATGGGGACGACCTTCGTCACCATGCCGTCCGGTTGCCACAGAAAGACGCCTCCCTGCTGGTAATAATAGTCCTGCTGGACCCAGTAGTTATTCCCGGAGCGGAACTCAAGGGAACCCATCCGGTGGGATTCGTTGATACTGCTGCTGGCTCTATAGCCGACCCGGCCAGGGTAATGGTACGTGATCCATGTGCCTGTCGGGTTGATCACCGGGGTGAAGGGGACGGCCAGGTCTTCTCCTAAGCCATATGCATCATCCAGGAGGTCAATTGTGTACCATGTGTTGTTCTGGACGTTCTTGACAACCACCAGGTCCGAAAAAATTGCGTTGCCATTCTTCGTCATTGTCATTGTAATAGCAGGTACTCTGGTGCCAAGAGTTGCATTGAGCTGCGATATCCATCCTCCGGCATTATTCAATGAATTTATCCAACCTAAAAATTCACTCCAATCTACTTTTTGATTATCAGGATTATTAGGATCGTGTGAAGGTGTCGGAAAGGGAGGCACCGTTCCAGAGGACCCCATGCCAGGATTGATGACGTTCGTAACATTCAACCAGATCTCCCAATTTCCATTGTCTGGCTTCAAAACGAGTCCTCCCCCCTTCGAAGTGTCCGTTGTCATAACCTGGATGTAGAGATGTCCAGGTTCGTAATTTACTGGCGTGGCAAGGCTGGAGATTGTTGATCCCGGTGCATCTTCCAGAAAGTCTCCCTCAATCGTCAGGTTGTCCTCCCTCCCGTTCACCAATATGGTCCCGCTGGAAGGGTAGGGCTGGAAGATCGGGATGACAAATCCTCCTTGGGTGAGACCCGTCACCGTCCCGAGGGTGAATGTGTTCGAGATGGGGACATTCCTCTGGTCATTGATCCAGAGCGAGTCGACTGCCATTTTGTACTGGAGGAACTGGTCGTTTATACCGGCCATGTGCTTGATCTCGAGTTCCCTTCCCTGGGCGGGGACCACGTACGTGATGTAGAGAGATGCGAGTGCGGCAATGAGGGCGAGAATCAGGATGAACCCGATGACCTCTGAGAGGCCTTCATCGGAGCGCTGGGCCGGCATGGAGATTACGGAATACGTGTGGCGGGTCATTATATAAAGATATCAAACGATCTCTCCGCTCCGTTCGACCTTTTACCCCTTCCGTTCGGAGAAGTGGGCTTTTACGGTGACCCACACGAGAAAGGGGTCTTCTCCTACCCGTTCTTCCTTAGCCATGTCAGGGGCGAGTACTTCTGCAGGAAGCATGAGATGAAAAGAGCGAATTCATCCCTGTAGCACTCGATTCCCCGGCTGACAGAATACGACCTCTCCATTGCCTGCTTCACGTGCTTCCCGAGGCCGACCTGGAGCACCTCGGGAGAGCGGAGCAGGTCGAAAGCCCGCGTGTACGCCCTCCTCTTCTCGACGATTGCGATGCCGTCCTCGATGAAAGGGCCGGAAAAGAGCTCCTTCTGGCTGCATTGCAGGTATTTCGATGAGAACTTCGCCGCATTGACCTGGTTCCAGACAGGGGGCCCCTCGTGCCGGGTGACGGCAGGGAGTTCCTCGACGAGGAGCTCGAAGAGGAGCATGGAGTTATCCTCGTGCATCTGGCAGTCGGCACGGTTCACGGCGAAACCATGGCGGTCGAGGAGACCCCTGACGGCATCGAGGCTCTTGCGGAGCTGGGGGACGACGATGTCCTCGATGTACGGCGGCGTCGGAAGGACGATCGCATAGAGGTACGTCCCTCGCCGGGAGAGGAGGCCTGCGGCCTCGTCAACGGCGAGCACGGGGCGGGGTGGTGGGAAGAAGAACTCGCGTCCCGGCTTTTCGACGTATCCACGGGAAAGCTCGATGAACTCACACATACGGGTCAGGGAGACAGAGGCAGAGACGTTCCTCTTTGGGTCGACGGGGTCGACCACGACGAGCGGCTCAGGAAAGTCCCGTGCCCTGTGCCCTTCGATATCGATAATGATGCCAGGCCGCCAGCGGGACGCAGCCACTAGGAGGGGCTGGAACCCCCCGTGCGAGAGGACGAGAAGCTCGCAGAGGTATCCTGCAAAGCCCTCGGTCATCTGGTCGGAACCGTAAATCCCCCCGGCCTTTGCGAACTGCTTAAGGAGGAGGACATCGTCGATAAACGGCTGGATCCTCTCCCTGATGTAGAGCGTGTGGAACGGCGTGCGATCGACAGCGCTCTTGATGGAGCTGGCAGACTCCACGCGGTAGCAGGGGACGAGGTCGACATCGAGGCCATCTATGCTTGCATTTATGTACGGGTGCTCGGCATACTTCTCCCGGAAACTCTCAGCCTCGGCCCTTGCGATCGCCCGGGCAAGTGCGAGCCCCTGCTCCTCGAGCTCTTCGCGGGAGAGCGATGGGTCGAAGAGGAGGAATATGTCGAGGTCACGGTCGCCGTGAATCCACGTTCCGCGGGCGATAGACCCGACGACCATACCCTCTGCACGGCCGTCAGCCCTGATCCGGGCGAGGATCCTCTCGGCGACCTTGTCTATATGGTGGATCTCATCAGGCCTCGGCCTGATGAGAGCGAGGATCTCCTCTTCAAGCACTGTCTTCTTCAAGCGGTACCTCCGCGATGTCCCTGTAAACGGGCCCCCGGGGAGTCAGGGTGCTCTTCTTGAGAACAACCCTGTTGATCGTACCCACGCCAAAGTCGTGGTCCGCCAGGGATCTCAGGATCCCTGCAAGGTCCGGGTGGTACTCCCGGACCCGTGCGACCGTGGCGTGGGGGACGAAAGGCCGGTCTTCCCTGAGTACCCCGAGCGGGGAGAGGAGGTCTTCGATTGCGGCATGGAGGAGGCCGCATCTCCCACCGTCCAGGACCCCGGCCCAGATCACGCGCGGGCGTCCCGGGTTGTTCCCGGAAATTCCAAGGACCCTGACGGGAAATGGGGCGGCCCGGATGCTCCCGAGTGATTTGGAGATAGCCATGGTCTTTTCGGGAGGGGTATCCCCTATGAACTTGAGCGTGATATGGATGATCGCAGGGTCGACGTGCGTGAGCCTTGCGTTGCTGTTCTTCAGGATAGCCTGGACTGACCCGAGTGATTCGCGTATCTCCGGGGGAAGTTCCACGGCGACGAAGAGCCGATCCATGTCCATTTCAAACCCTCCCCTGCCCCTCGCAGGATGTGCGTGTCATGTCATTTTTCCCGCAAAAAACTTCCTGTTCTCCAAAAAATCCCCGTTCCTTTTTGTACAATTGAGGGAGGATCAGCAAATATTTTTTCCCGAAGAACAAGTACTGATTCAAGCTGATAAGCGGGGGATATTCATGGCCGGCTCTCAAAATATCACAGTCTATTCACTCGAACTATGCCCAAATTGCGAGATCCTGAAGGAATTTTTAAAGAAAAGGGGCCTCTCCTACAGCGAGCGGGATCTCTCCACCGCGGAAGCGCTGGCAGACCTCCGCATCAATGGCGTCTTCGTCCGCGAAGCCCCTGTTCTCCAGTGCGGCGACAGGTTTCTCACGTCCGGCGACCTGTTCACCGGTTCAGGCCTGCGCACGGACACGGTCCTCTCATTCATCGAGGGTGACTGATGGCCCGGCGCGATACGCGGCAGTCAACCCTCGACGGCGTTTTTGTTGCCCCGATGCCCCCTGTCCGGACAACGGACGGGCATATCCTGGAATGGGACCGGCAGCGGATAGTCCACCAGATCGTCGAGGAGACGAAACTCGTCTCCACGTTCTATGGGTACGAGAGCGCAAGCGTGGAGACCGCCCAGGAGATAGCAAGGCTCGTGGAGCTGCGGATCAAGTCCATGAACCTCCAGACCCTGAGTGGCCCGCTGGTCAGGGAGGTCGTCAATATCACGCTGCTCGAGGAGGGGATGGTCCAGTACCGGAACGCCTGCACACGCGTCGGGACACCCGTGTACGACGCCCACCAGATCGACGTTGGCCGCGGTTTCGAGGCCAGGGACAACGCCAACCTCCAGGAAAACGCAGAGACTTCTCACAAGAAAAAAGCCGACAAGATCAGCAAGGAGCAGTACCTCCTTCAGCTCCCACCCCACCTTGCAGACCACCACCTTTCAGGCGATATCCACATCCACGACCTCGAATACTTTGGGACACGCCCGTTCTGCCAGGACTGGGACCTCCGGTACTTCTTCTACTATGGCCTTATGCCGGACGGGAACGGCACGAAGGCGTCGGTGGCGGGCCCTGCGAGGCGGGCAGAGGTCGCAGTCCTCCACGCGGTCAAGGCGCTCGGGAGCGCCCAGACGAACTTCGCGGGCGGGCAGGGGTACTACAACTTTCTCACGTTCCTCGCCCCCTACTTCGAGGGGATGCAGTACGGCGAGATAAAGCAGCTCATGCAGATGTTCGTCTACGAGATGACGCAGATGATGGTTGCCCGGGGCGGCCAGCTTGTCTTCTCCTCGGTCCAGCTCAGTCCAGGTGTCCCCTCTCTCTGGAAGGACAAGCCGTGCGTGTACCGTGGCATGGTCTGGGACGGGACACGCGGTCCGCGCAGGACGTACGGGGAGTTCGAGCGGGAGGTCCGCCTCCTCTTCAAGGCGCTGATGGAGGTGATGCTCGAAGGGGATGCATGGGGAAAACCGTTCTCATTTCCCAAGCCCGAGATCAGCATCGAGCCTGACTTCATGCAGGAGGACGCGGCCTTCAACGAGGCGCACCCCGACCTGCCGACCTACCGTGACCTCTACCTGCTCACGTTCGAACTCGCCTCCAAGTTCGGCACCCCTTACTATGACAACCAGATCCCTCCCTACCGCGGCGCCGGCAAGGGTATATCCTGTTACCAGTGCTGTGCCTACCAGTTCTCAGCAGTCGCCGAACAGGACAGCCAGTTCGAGGACAAGCTCTCCTTCTTGGAGGGGAAGCACTTCTCGATGGGCTCGTGGCAGGTAGTCTCACTCAACTGCCCGCGGGCGGCGTACCGGGCTGGCGGGGACAACGAGAGGCTCTTTTCCGAGCTCCGGGCACTGATGGACGTCTGCGTGGAGGTCTTCAAGATCAAGAGGCGATGGCTCGAGACCATCCGTGCGCACGGCAGGATGCCGTTTGCGATGCAGCGCCCGAGGGACCCGGCCACCGGGGAACGGGGGGCCGTTGCCGTCGACCTCGACGGCCTCGTGTATACGATCGGGGTCGTTGGGGTCAACGAGATGGTGCAGCACCATACGGGCTCGCAGATGCACGAGTCGCGCGAAGCGTTCTCGCTTGCAGTCCTCGCGATGACGAAGATGGAACTCTATGCAAAGGAGCTCTCGGAACGCCACAAGATGACGATCGCCCTTGCCCGAACGCCAGCAGAGACCACAGGCCAGCGCTTTGCGGTCGCAGACCTGCTCAACGGCGAGTTCCGGGTTCACGCCGCGAAGGTCATCAAAGGTGACCTGGACAGGGCGCTTAGCGACCTCGAAAAGACGCGCGACCTTCCGATCTATTACACCAACGGGACACATGTCGCCCCAGGTGCGAACATCACGATTGGCGAGAGGATCGCTATCGAGCATGTCTTCTTCCCAATCGTTGACGGCGGAAACATCTTCCACATCTGGCTCGGCGAGTCGCGGCCCGACCCCCGGGGGCTGATGGAGATGGCCTTCAACCTCTGCCGGACCACGCAGATCGGTTACTTCGCGTTCACGCGTGACCTCACCGTCTCTCTCCACCAGTTCCGCGAGTACGATGGCGGGAAGAACCGGATTTCGGGGTGGATTCCGGCTGGTTCGCGTATTCAGGCATGAACCCTGGCCTCCCTGGTCCGGGGTCCAGCCCCATCTCCCCCCTAAAAGCCGGCTGTTCAATCCCGGTCGCCGGGAACGAGCGCATCAAGGGAACGGGCGATTTCTGACGTCCTGATTATTCTGGTCCCGATGTTCTCCAAGTCGCGGATGTTGGCGGCGTGCACATCAGCGCTCTGCGCGGCGGTTGCATCGCTGACCAGGAATACCTCGTAATTGTAGGCTGCTGCATCGAATACCGTGGTCCTGACGCAGTTGGGCGTCTGGATGCCGGTCACGAAGAGGCAGGTCACCCCGAGGGAGCGGAGGAGGAGGTCGAGGTCCGTCCCAATGAACGCGCTCATCCGCGTCTTTTCGATGGTATACTCTTCCGGGGCAGGGGAAAGTTCGTCGACTGCCGATGCCCCCCAGGATCCCCTGACGGCAAACGCCCTCTGCCCAAAGAGGCTCTTCCGGAAGACCTCGACATCGGACCCGTCCTTTCTGTGGACGCGCAGGACATGGACGACAGGCAGCCGCCTCGCCCGGAAGATATCCAGTACTTCCCGGATACGCGGGATAATCCCCTCTGCACCGGCCACTCGAAGCGCCGCGCCTTCCCTGACGAAATCATTCTGCATGTCGATGACCAGAAGCGCCGGAAGACACATGGAAATCACCTATCCTGTGATATACTTGCCGGTAAAAAATACACTCAGATCCCTTGCTGACCGGGAGAATACTAGATGGACCCAACCATTGTAGCCGCAGTTCTTGCCGTGACCGGCGGAATAGCCGGGGTTGCATCGGGTTTCTTTGGGATCGGCGGGGGCTTTCTGATGACCCCTGTTCTCTATCGCATCCTCCTTGCAGGGGGGATCGGCGATACGGTAGCGACACGCATTGCCTTCGGGACGTCGCTTGCCGTCATCGTCCCAACGATGGCAAGCGGTGCTTCCGGGCACCACCGGAGGGGGGCAGTCGACTGGGAGGCGGCAGTTCCCATTTCGGCAGGCGCCATCGCAGGAGGTCTCATCGGGGGGACACTCGCGTCCCGCCTGCCCGGTACCGCGTTGCGGGCAATCTTTGCAGTCGTCGTCATTGCCATGGCGGTCAGGATGGCGTGGCAGGTCCGCTCGTGCTCCGATCGCCCGGAAATGCGGTCGGTCCCGGGGTTTGTTGCCGCCGGGCTCCTTGTCGGGATCGTCTCAGGGCTTGCCGGCATCGGCGGCGGTGTCCTCATGGTTCCACTGCTTATCATCCTCTTCGGTTTTCCGGTGCATACCGCCGTCGGGACGTCATCGGCGTGCCTTGTCTTCTCGTCGGGTGCGGCGGTTGTCGCGTATATCCTCCATGGGCTGTCCGCCCCGGGCCTGCCGACCTGGTCACTGGGATACGTGTATCTCCCTGCGTGGGTAGCCCTCGTCGTGACAACGGTGCCGCTGTCCCGGATCGGTGTCCGCCTCTCCCACACGTGCCGCCCGGAACTCCTGCAGGGCCTCCTCGCCGTCCTGATGATCGCGATCGGCCTGTCCATGCTGGTAACATGAGAATTCCTGGTCCTGGCAAAGTTCTCTGCAGAATTCAAGGTCAGGAGCCAACTCTGCAATGGCCGCCAACCATGGCGATGCGGCCGGGCCAATAAAGAAAAAACACGAAGCGGTTTTCATCCGAAAAAGGAGATCCCTCTGCCCCTCAGGGAAGAAGGGGGTGCGCCTCTCTTCACCCTGTACTTTCCAGGGCATCCTTTGGGGGGAGCTTCTTCTTGAGTGTGATGTCGAGGACTCCGTGCCTCACCTCGTAGAAGCTGTGGATAATATCGATCTTATAGAGGATGGGGACCGGGATGCGCCTCTCGTTCACGACGATGTGGAGTGATTCCGGCGTTATATCTGCATACGGAGCGGTATGAAGCGTGTTGGGGAGCCTTGCCGTGACAAACAGCATGTCCTGTGAGTCGATGATCTCGACAGGGATGTCACTCTCGTTGCTCTCGAATTTCGGGTTTTTCGCGAAGTGCGGCACTCCACCGTTCGTGATGATGGTGCACCCGATGATACGGGCGTTCTCCTCCTGGGGGAGGTTCCGAAGAAGTTCCTCAACCATCTTTGCGATCTTTTTCAGCATCTCGTCATAAGGGTTTTCAGGGTTGGGCATGGGTAACACGCAGGCGGTAGGACTCACCAGCCTGTTCGATAATATGTTTCCTTTCGAGTATCTCAAGGTTTTCGGATACGGCATCCCGCGATGCCTCCGTCAGGTCGCACAGGTCGTCCAGGGTGAGGTCGCAGTGCGCGAGGCTGATGAGGATGTCTGTCTGGATATCGTTGTCGAGGGCTGTCTTCGCGAGCGTTGAAATCTCCCTGATCTGCCGGTCGATATCATTCTCGATGCTCCTCATGTTTTCCGCAAGCTCCTCCCGGGTCTCGATCATCTTTCGCAACTGGAAAAGGGCTGACTGGAGTCTGTTGGACTCGTCCCTCCTGGCAGTCTGGAGATGTTCGTGCTTGAGGAGGCGGACCACCACGTCGATGTCGTTGGCCAGGTAGTAATACTTGCGCCGCCGTTCGTCCATCTGGAACGAGAGGATCTCTTCCCGCTCCATGATCTGGAGGTGCTCTATGACGGCCTTCGGGGAGAGCATCAGCCTGTCGGATATCTCGGTCACAAAACAGGGCTTCTGTCGTAAGAGATCGATGATACGTCTCCGGTTGCGGTTTCCGAGAATATCGAGGATCCTTGCAACCTCTGCCTGGTCAAGCATCAGTAACTTTATGTTAGTAATCTCCCTATATAAAAATTTTTAGCAATGGCACCTGCAGGAGCCTGTTATTTGGATCTGGGCAATCCAGGCCCCCGGATTGCGGAAAAATGTGAATATTTTTTTCAGTCGGTAATGCGGTAGTTCGGGGCCTCGTCGGTGATCATGATGTTGTGGGGGTGACTCTCGGTATGCCCGGCGGCAGTGATCCTGACGAACCGGGTCTTCTCGTGCATGTCCTCGATCGTCCGCGACCCGGTGTACCCCATCGCGGCCTTCAGTCCGCCGGCAAGCTGGTAGACGACTTCGGACACCGACCCGACATACGGGGTCACGCCCTCCACCCCCTCGGGAACGAACTTGGTCTTTCCCACCTCTTTCCTCTGGAAATACCTGTCGCTGGAGACGCCGCCGCTCATCACCCCAAGGGACCCCATTCCCCTGTACTGCTTGTACCGACGGCCTTTCATCGTGATGACCCGTCCTGGAGACTCGTCAGTCCCGGCGAACAGGCTCCCGATCATCACGGAATCGGCACCTGCTGCAATCGCCTTTGCGACGTCCCCGCTGAACCTGATGCCCCCGTCGGCTATCAGCGGGACATCGGTATCACGTATGATGTCTGCGATGGCAGCGATGGCTGACACCTGGGGGACTCCCACACCTGCGACAATCCGTGTGGTGCAGATGGACCCCGGGCCTATGCCGACTTTGAGGCCGTCGACCGTGTCCACTAGGTCTTCTGCTGCCGCGGCGGTTGCAATATTCCCTGCGACCACGTCGGTCTTCACGCTCCCCTTGATGTCCCGTATCGACTTTACCACGTTCTGGTTGTGCCCGTGGGCGCAGTCTACGACGAGTGCATCCGCACCAATTTCGTCGAGCCGGACTGCCCTGTCGAAGTCGAAGGGACCGACTGCCGCTGCGACCCGGAGCTTCCTGTGCGTGTCGCGGGTAGCATTCGGGTACTGCCTCTTCTCGAGGATGTCCTGCATCGTGATGATGCCAATCAGGTGCCCCTCGGCATCGACGACGGGTAGACGTTCAACCTTGTTGGCATACATGGTCTCTAGCGCCTGTTCCATGGATATGTCTTCGCTGGCGGTAATCGGCTTCCTTGTCATGATTGTCCGCACTATCTCGCTCCCGCGCTGCATGGCTATTGCCCGGATGTCCCTCCGGCTCACAATACCAATTATCTTGCCTCCCTCGACGACCGGGACACCCCCTATCCCGTGTTCGACCATGAGGCGTTCGACCTCGGCGACACTCGTCTCCGGGCCCACCGAGAGGACTCTCCTTTCAATGAGCTGCTCCGACTCCTTGACCCGGTGGATCTCCTCCTCCTCCTGTTCTGCAGACATGTTCCTGTGGATGACTCCGATGCCACCCTCGCGGGCGAGGGCGATGGCCATGGCGGATTCCGTGACAGTGTCCATCGCAGCGCTGACGAAGGGAATGTTCATCGTGATGTTCCGCGAGAACCGGGTGTTGATATTGGCCTCGTTAGGTTCGACGAACGATGCTGCAGGGACGAGCAGCACATCGTCAAAAGTCAGGGCCAGGGGGGCGTCCAGCTTTTCGGAAAACATGGTTCAATGCACCATCCGGGCCAGTCTCTCCACGAGGTCTTCCCTGATACCCGAGGCACGGTCGCCTCCGCAGACCATCCCGCGGACACCGATGATATCGGGGGATATCCGCTTTATGGCCGGCAGGTCATCGAAGGTGAGAGCCCCTGCTATGGCAGTCTGAATGCCGGCTCTCCTGTTCATCTCGCAGAAATCCCGCAGCTCCTGCTCGCTCATGAACTGGAAAGTGCTCTTCTGGTCCTTGATCCCGGTGTCGACCATGGCAACATCGGCCCCTCCCCGTGCAGCAAGCGGCGCCATTTCGAGCGGCGATATGGAATCAAGGCGCGAGTAGTCCGAGTAACTGGCTATCACTACCTTCTTGCCCGGGAACTCCTCCTTGACGGCCCGGACAACAGCCCTGATGAGCTCTTCAGCCCGCGAAATTCCATCGAACCTGAGACCGACCTTGATGTAATCTGCACCTGCACAGGCAGCCCCGTACGCCGCGAGTGCTGCACCTCCAGGCTTGAAATCGAAGTCCCCGATGGCTGCACTCACGGGTTTTCGGGAGAGATCCCTGATGCTGCGCAGAACCCAGGGGAAATTTGCACCTAAAGACCCTTCGGAGGGGTTTTTCACGTCGATGATATCAGCGGCAAGAGAACGCTTTGCTTCCTCGATATCTCTTGGGCTGACCAATAATTGCATAGAATTTAATGATCCTGCTATCTAATAGTGATTACGCTGTCGTATGTATTTGATTCTGGCAATTGACCTCAAGGGCGGAATGGTGGTGCACGGGTCTTCAGGGCACCGAAATTCCTATAAGCCACTTATATGGGGGCTTTCACCAACGGCAGAACCGGGCGCTTATGTCAGGGCTCTGTCGCCAAGGTTCATCTATGTTGCCGACCTCGACAGGATCATGCGGAGCGGGGAAAATACCCGGGAGGCTCTCTCGTGCAGCATGCTGGTCTCGAGGTGCCTGCTCGACCGCGGGGCTGCTGGCCCGGCTGATTTCCTATGCGATCCCCGCATCACGGACATTGCCTCGACAGAATCCTCCCTGGCAGACTTCTCCCTCTACCCCGGCGGCCTCCTCTCGGTTGACACCCGGGACGGGAAAGTGAACCCGTCGGGTGATGACCCCCGAAGCATCCTCGTGCAGGCAGAGTCCTGGAGCTTTTCGGGCGCCATCATCCTGGATGTCGGGGCGGTCGGGACCGGGAGGGGACTTGACGCACGACTCCTCGAAGGGTTTCGGAATGCATACGGAAAGCAACTGCTCTATGGAGGTGGCGTTGCGGGTCCCGGAGACCTCGACCTTCTCGCGGCACTCGGTTTCGACGGGGCAATCATCTCCACCGCGGTTCACAAGGGCAGGATCCCGCCCGATGCCGTGAGGAGGGGGACGTGGTCCTGATCACACTCGAGGGGATCGACGGCAGCGGCAAGAGCACGCTTCTATCAGCACTGGAAAAGTCTCTCTCCGACCTCTCCCCCGTGTTCACCAGGGAGCCGGGGGCGACCTGGGTCGGGGAGCAGGTGAGGCGGGCAATTACCGAAAGAGCGGACCCAGTTACCGAGGCCCTCTTATTTGCTGCTGACCATGCGGCGCACCTCGAAGCTGTTGTACGCCCGGCCCTCGCCGCGGGGCGGCTTGTCATCTCCGATCGTTATACCGACAGCCGCTACGCGTACCAGTCCGCCACGCTCGAAGGAATCATCCCAGATCCACTTGGATGGCTGAAATCCGTTCACGACGGCTGGACGATCCCGCCTGACCGCACCGTGCTCCTCGTCCTCCCTGTTGCAGAAGCTCTTCGGCGCAAGTCAGGAAGTGGGCTCTCGGAGCACTTCGAGGAGGCGACGCTGCTGGAACGCGTCCAGGAGAATTACCTCCGGCTCTCAGCCGAGGAACCCTCGCGTTTTCTAGTTATCGATGCAGGGCAGCAGGAAGAGAAGGTGCATACCCTGGTCTCTGCAGCGATCAGGGACTGGCATGGATCGTTGCGATCACGTCGTCGATGACCCGAACGTCGACCTGCTCGCCCTCCAAGCGGTAGGCGAACTGGATGGAGAACGAGTCCTTGGGGACGGGAACCTCCTTTCCACCGATATTGATGGTTGCAGGCGGGTTCGCAAGAAGGCCTTCCGGCAGCGCCCTGACCGCTTTCATGAACGCCCCCGCGTCCTTGCGTAGCGCAGGTCCAATCACGGCCATGTTGAACTGGATGTCCCTGGCGACTTTCTCGAGGCGGGGGGGTTCCGTGTGCCATTCGACAGGGGCGTTCAGGGCACGCGAGGCATCGCCGGAATCCTCGGAAAATGGCGCCGAGAAGATGGCCACGCGACCCATGGGAGCGTTGAGTGCGAGCCCCTGCTCGTGCTTGTACCGCCGGAGGTCAGCAACGACCTTGACGAGGAGGTCGCCCTTACCCCGGGCATCTGGGTCGCGGGAGAGTGGTCCCGGCCACTCCTTCGAGTGGACGCTCCCTCTGCCAAGGTACGAGTATATTTCCTCGGCAAAAAACGGGATAAACGGGGCCATCAGCCTGCATAGGGTGTCGATGACCGTCTCCAGCACGCGGCACGCACCATCGCGGGACGAGTCGTCCGAATAGAGCCTGCCCTTGACCAGCTCGATGTAGTTGTCAGCGAGGACGTCCCAGGCGAATTCCCGGATGGATTTGAGGGCCCGGTCGAACTGGTATGCCTCCATTGCATCCGTTACATCGGCGGTCGTCCCGGCCAGGCAGTCGAGCAGCCAGCGGTCTGCGATAGCAACTGCTGGGGCGTCCCGGTCGTAGGGGCGGCGCCGGAGCTGCAAGTGGACGAACCGTGCGATATTCCACATCTTGGTCTGGAACCTCGAGGCGGAGATGACGTCGTTCCAGTTGAACATGATGTCAGAACCCGTTGCCGCTCCGGATGCAGCCCACTGGCGGAGAGCATCGGCACCATGCTTCTCGACTATCTCTTCCGGCGTGATCACGTTTCCTCGGCTTTTACTCATCTTGTACCCGTCTTCCCCAAGGACCATCCCGTTGACGAGTATCGTATCCCAGGGACGCTGCCCAGTGAGTGCGACAGACCGGAGTATCGTGTAAAATGCCCATGTCCGTATGATGTCGTGGCCCTGGGGGCGTAATTCCGCCGGGAAGAGCGGTGGGACGCCTTTTCCGTCCCATCCAGTGACATTCAGGACGGAGATAGAGGAGTCCATCCATGTATCGAGGACATCCTCTTCGCCGGAAAAGTCCCCAGATCCGCACCGCGGGCAAGGCCTGGACGGCCGATGGACGGTTGGATCGACCGGGAGTTCCTCCTCTGCGGGGACGACCATCTCCCCGCATGCCTTGCAGAACCAGACCGGGATGGGGGTCGCGAAGACACGCTGACGGGAGATGCACCAGTCCCACTCCATCTGCTGCACCCAGTTCTCTATGCGCAGGAACATGTGGTCCGGGATCCACTCGATCTCCCGGGCAGCTTTCATGATCGCCTCCGGGTCGATCTTCACGAACCACTGCCGCTCGCTCATTATCTCTATCGGTGTCTTGCACCTCCAGCATGCGCCAACCCTCTGCTCGAGGGGTTCCTGGCGGGTCAGGATCTGCTGCTCCTTCATGTCCTCCAGGATGGCCTTACGGCAATCTGCCGACTTCATTCCTGCGTACTTCCCGGCGATTGCGGTCATCCTCCCCTGCCTGTCGATAGCCTTGCGTAGCTCGAGTTTGTGCTGTTTCCACCAGTGGACGTCCTGCTTATCGCCAAATGTGCAGATCATGACTGCTCCCGATCCGAACGAGGGGTCGACTGCCGGGTCCGTGATTAGCGGTACCCTGTGGCCGAACAGTGGGACGGTCAGGTTCCTGCCTGCCATGTTGCGGTACCGCTCGTCGTCGGGATGCACTGCGACTGCAACGCAGGCTGCTAGCAGTTCGGGTCGGGTTGTTGCAACATCCACTCCATCGAAGTCAAAATAGTTCAGGGTCGTCTCCCTGGGCTCGTAAGCCACCTCGGCGAACGCGATTGCAGTCTCGCAGCGGGTGCAGAAGTTGACTGGGTGCTCGCTCTGGTAGATGTAGCCGGCAGAGAGCATGCGGAGGAACGAGAGCTGGGTCTTCTTATAATACTCCGGAAGCATCGTTATGTATTCATGGCTCCAGTCCACCGAGAACCCCATCCTCCGGAGGGTGCGCCTCATCTTCTCGATGTTGGAGAGAGTGAGATCGCGGCACATCTTCCGGAACTCCTCGCGGGGCACATCGTTCTTCGTGATGCCGTTGATCTCCTCGACTTTCACCTCGGTGGGGAGGCCGTGGCAATCCCAGCCCTGGGGGAACATGACGTTGTCGCCATTCATCCTGCGGTACCGGGCGATGAAGTCGATGTAGCACCAGTTGAAGGCATTGCCGATGTGGAATGTGCCAGTCGGGTACGGAGGAGGCGTGTCAATGATGAACTTCGGCCGGTCGGATACCGGGTCGAAATAGGTATCCTCGTCCCTCCACGTGTCCTGCCATCGCCTTTCCACCTCGGAAAACTCGTAATTCTTGGGGAGATCCAGAGACGGCGACATTCTCACAGTATTGGAACTTTCAGGAGATATACCTAATCTACTGGAATTCCCCTGTGACGTGCTCCAATCAGTGAGAGCCGGGGAAACTGCTGGGAAAACCCGGCTGTCTCCGTGGAAAAATTCCCGCGGAAAACTCTTATCTTCCTGGAGCAAATGGAAGTGGGATGCTTAGCCACATGGGAGAGCGGCTTGCGACTATGCTTGTCCTCTCCTTCATTCTCATCGCACCCTACATCCAGCCCCCCTGGATACTTTCCATCATGGTGGTGCTCAGTTCCATCGTGATGTACCTCATCCCTCGGACGAAGCTTCTTGCAGTCGCCCTCGTGCCCATTGCCATCCTGTTCGGGTTATCCATCCTCCCTCTCTTTGTTTTCTCATGCACCCTCGCAATCCTCGTGATGGGGGAAGTCATCTTCCACGAATCCGGAGATCGGATGCTCCATTACATCATCCAGATCGTCTCAGGGTTGGGTGCATGCGTCCTTGTCATGTTCTACCTTGACACGTGGGAACCGCTCGTTGTTATCTTCGGCATCGTTGTCGCCGTCCTCCTTAAAGCGATCCTTTGTGGTAGGGAAGACGCCCTCATGATAGAGGCGCTTGGAGTTGCGATGACGATGTTCCTCATTCATGAACTCAATTACAGCGTCGACCTGGCCCTTATCGCATTTGCCGTCATCGTTGCGTTCAGTTTTGGGTTTTTCTCCTTCAGGACAGGCACCGCTGACGTAAGCGGACTCTTTTCAGGTGCGCTGATTGGCATCGTCCTTATCGTCTTTGCAGACATCAGGTGGTTTATCGTGATGCTCGCCTTCTTTATCCTCGGGTCAGCCAGCACCCGGTACAAATGGGAATACAAGCAGCAAATGGGGATCGAGCAGGCCAAGGGGGGCGCAAGGGGATACTTGAACGTCTTTGCAAATGGGAGTGTGTCGGCAGCTTCCGCCGTCCTCTGGGGTGTGAGCGGGTCACCCGTTTTCCTGGCACTCTTTGTCGGGAGCGTGGCGACTGCAGCTGCGGACACGGTAGCGAGCGAGATCGGTGTGACGGGTGGGGACCCTTACCTCATCACGACATTCGAGAGGGTCAGACCTGGGACCAACGGAGGCATATCAATCAAGGGTGAGGCGGTATCTATCGGGAGCGCCCTTCTCATATCGCTCCTTGCCTGGATCCTCGGGATCATCGACCTACCTGTTGCAGTGGCATGCACCATCGGGGGTTTCATCGGGACGAATATCGACAGCCTGGTCGGGGCGCTGATGGAGAACCCCGGGCTGATCGGCAACGCGGGGACAAACTTCCTCGCCACCCTGGGAGGGGGGGTCTGCACAGTTGCAATCATGATACTCTTCCAGGGCATCATGTAACCAGGTGTTTTCAGGCAGGAGTCTGAACATGGAAGAAGACGATGTGTTTTACTGCCCTGTCTGTTCTGTTTCGACAGACCACGAGATCGTTTCACGGGGACGGAACCCCGTGGGAAGGTGCCTCGACTGCGGCGATGTCCACGCCGTGGCGCCCGGTGACAGAAGGAAACCGGTCCATGTCAGGGCAATCGTGAGCGAGGGCGCCAAGTCCCAGGTCTGCACGATCGAGATGGACGTGGGCGAGGTGTGCCGGGTCGGTGACGCGTTTGTCGCCGCTTGCGGCGACGAGTATACCGGGGTCGAAGTCACATCGATCGAGTCGGGAGGAGTACGCGTCAGGCAGGCGACCGCAGGAGAGATCTCAGCCCTCTGGACAAGGAAGGTCGAAGAAGTCGAGTTGCGGGTGGCAATCCACATGGGGGGGACCACGATGCCGCTCCGGGCCATGGTGCAGGGGGAAGATCTGTTCTCTGTCAGAGGGGTGTATACTCTCGGGGGGAGGAGGTTCCGCATTTCCAGGATCAAGATCCGGGACGGCGGGGTGCTCAGGATTCCCGGCCAGAAGGCAGAGGCGAAGAGAATCAGGAGGGTTTTTGGGTACCCGGCCTAGCCCTGCGGACAGTCTCCTCAAAATTTTCCCCGTGGAAAAGCCCCGAACATGGCATGCCCCCTCTCGTCCCGCTCCCAGCAGGCAATTCATCCTCCCCGGGAAAAGAGGGCATGGGTTGAAATGAAGGTAAAAAGAGAGATTCCGATAAAAACATTCCCGCTCTTCAGATCTTTGTCAATTGCCGAAGAGAGACCTCGGCCATGGGATGGGCAAAGTTGACTGTCACTCCATCCCCCGTCTTCGCAGTCACGTAACCCGTCCTTATCACGTAGGACGGAGTCTCGTTCGCCTCGACCGAAACGACCGGTTGCTCGGCAAAAGCCAGGATTACCTGGTCGCCGGGAGTGACAATCGTGAAATTCCCACCGATCGCGTCGAACTGTTCGGCCGTCATATCGCGTTCGAACCCACCGAGAGATGGGATGGAGATCTTTTTGCTCTCTCCCTGCCGCATCCCGGCGAGGCCCTGGGCGATCGTATTGTATTCCGTGGAGAAGAGCGCATATCTCGATTCGCCATATACATAGTTGAAGACAGGAATCGGGACAATCTCCTTGCCGCTCGTCTCACCAACGTACATCGAACGCTGCTCGCATAACCAGGCCATGCCGCCTGCCTCCGCCGTCTGGTTGTACTTCTTCAAGTCGCTGGTCAGTACGGGGCGGCCCATTTCATCGTATAAAGTGAGAGAGACTATAGCACCGTCGCCAGCAGAAGCAGAGTTGAGGGAGACGAGCCACCCCGTGCCGAGCGAGCTCACCACCATGATGACTGCAAAACTCACCCCGATGACGATGATGCCGATCTTCTGGAGGTTCCACCGGGAACCTTTTTTCTTCTTGTCTTTTCCCTGTGATTTCTTCATTCATTCTTGATTGGTCTTGTGTAAAATAAACATATCATGAATTGTGGCTCTTCTTTATTCCGGCAGGCAATCGAGCATGAGTGGGGGCTGCCGCCCACACGCCCCCATTGCGAGGCACCCAGCCGTCCCGGGGAGGCGCCCCGGCGGCGGTTCACTGACTGTCAAAACAAGGATCATCACGATAACCAGTTGGGACCAGAAGATCCAGGGTCGAATATTTAGCCAAGCAAGGACCAGCCAGGAGTCTCGAAGGATACTCGGAGTGGATACGGGAACACTGCACAATTCCCATCATATGCTGTGTTGTACAATTCCAAATTGGTCTTATTTTACCAGAAAAGACTTGAATTAATCCCTATAC
>JAPXNX010000008.1:0-18025 GCA_033811795.1 Methanolinea sp.
CATACTCGACGAGGGCACGGATGCTCTCCTTCGGTTCCACCGCGCCTGTCGGGTTCCCCGGCGAATTGAGGATGAAAAGGCGGGCCCCGTCCATCATCTCCTTCGCCTTCTCGACATCGATGCACATACGCGCATCGAGGGGGACTCCTTCCGGCCTGCCTCCCGCGAGGACTGCGAGCGCCCCGTACGAGACGAAACCCGGGTCGGCATAGAGGACCCTGTCGCCCTGCTCGACGAGCGCCTGCATGGCGATATGGAGCGCCTCGCTTGCACCTGCCGTGACGATGATCTGGTCGGGTGAATAGGAGAGGTTGTTCTCCTTTTCGAACTTGCGCGAGAGCGCTTCCCGGAGCTCTGGTATCCCCATGTTCGGGGTATATGCTGTCTTTCCTTCCCGGATCGCCGCAATTGCGCCCTCCTTGATGTGCTCCGGCGTGTCAAAATCGGGCTGGCCCAGCCCCAGGTTTATCGAGTCCGGCGCAGCGGACTCGAAAAGCTTGCGGATCCCCGATATCTCTATCCCGAGACATCTTTCCGCGCATCGTGCCTCCTTCATGTCTCTCTCCTCACTCGATGTTTGCATGCCTGTCTTTCAGTTCCTTCTCGTCGGTCTTCGTGATCTCCATCAGCCGGGAGATAACGGCGTCGGCAAAGACCATGGCCGCGGTCTCGAAGAGGGTGCCTAGCGGTGCGAACGACTTGTGCTCCCCCATGACCTGGCGGATCTCGAACTCCGCACCCTCGTCCCTGACCTCGTCCCTGTGGTGCTCGATGATTACAAGGGTGTCTGCGACTCTGCCGATACGCGAGTCCTTGTTCGAGGTGATCAGGGCGACCCTGCCCCCAATCTCTTTTGCCGTCTCCGCAATGTCGGCCACGGTCTTTGTCATTCCCGAACCTGAAAAGACGACAACGAGGTCACCCGGTTTCATCGCCGGGGTGATGGTCTCCCCCACGACGTAGCTCGCGAACCCCAGGTGCATCAGGCGCATGGCGAATGCCTTGGCGACGAGCCCCGACCTCCCGGCACCCATGACGTAGATCCTCTGTGCATGAAGGATCTCGTCGATGAACCCTTCCACCTCCTCGTCGGAGAGCGACCTGGCAATGGCCGCGATATGCTGCGCCATGAGGCGCATCATCTCCTGGACTCTCTGCGCTGCCATTCTCTCGCCTGGAACAACTTATCTTTCCCCTATGATAGAGGTTGGGTTGAGTAGCCGGGAACGCAGTTGTAAAGACGGGCATCCACCTGCCGGCCGGTCATTGCGGATGGGGGGGCTCCCGGATGTGCCTGCCCCCGCGTCCCAGTCACTCTCCTGATGCGACCCGGCGGACAGGCGAGGCCGGCACCAGCCGCCCCCCGAAAACGAGCGAGACGGGCCCGTGCCCACCGCATAGCAGGCATTCGGACCTCCCGCCATGGTAAGAGCCCTCTGTCCGGGACACGATCCCGAGGATCTCCTGCCTCTCTTCGCGGGCCTTTTCGCTGTCCACGTTGACGGATGTCACCAGGTTGACGGCAAGGGTGTTGTACTCCGCCCTCTCGGGGGTCAGGAAGTCGAAGTTGATGACGGTATCTGCAGGGAAAAAGACCCCGAGTTCGCGGGAATAGAGGTAGACCTGCCCGAAGAGGTGGCCCCCGAGCCCCTCCAGCACGAGAAAGGCGTGCCTGCCTGCCCTGACCTCCCCAATGACGGGGAACGGCCCCACCATCTCTTCTCCCGCTGTTGGAAAGAGGACCATGTCGCGGGGAGGAGAAAACAGGGAGAAGAGGTTGATGAGGGATGTGTAGACCTCCTCAAGGATAGATGCCTGGTTCCGGGAGCCGTACGCCCTGTTGGAGACAAGGATGATGTCGCGTGTCCCACCGTGCACAAGGGAGGGAACGGGGAAGAGACCTCCCGCCCCGCAGTGATCTGCATCGGCATGGGTGATGACGATCTTCGAGAGCCGCTCGAGTGCGCCAGGGGCCTCTTTCCGGATGACTTTGCAGGTGTCCGGGTGATAGATGCCGTATCCCGTATCGACCATGACGCATTCACCGGGTGTGTCGAGGAGGAATATGGACCCCCCGCAGGGCGGCTGGATGCAGACGAGCTGCAGGTCCGCTGCAAGTGTTATGGCCTGGACGTCCGCATAGAAGCCGGGGCCGCAGGTCTCTTTCAGGGTCCTCCCGGTCCTTTCTACGCTCTCGAATACCGTTTTCGGGTCCTTGCCGCGGTTCATCAGTTCCTGGGCGACATGGTTGATGTCCCCGAGGAGAGAGAGGAGGAACGCGTCCCCGGAGTCTCCCACGATCCCGCGGAGGGACTGGGCGAAACGGAGGTAAAAGACCGTGTCATCGAGGTGCTCTCCGCTCGTATCGTACTCGAGGACTTCCATCCGGTAACGGGACTTCAGCTCGTCGAGTAGCCTCGTGACCTCCCCCTCCTCCTCGAGGTTGAGGCTGACGGAAAGGACGTGGGGGTTGCTCCCCCGGTCATCGAAATCGATCCTGGCGATGTTGGCCTGGTGTTCGGTCGTATACCGGAGGAAGTCGTTGAGCGCCCCCGGGGTGTGGGGCATATGGACCGAGAGCTTGAGGAAACTCTGCGGTTTCAAGGCAGCCTGCAGGTATCCCAGTTCCCGGAGTCCGCGGGCGATCTCGTCCCTGGCCCGGCTGCTGGCCGTCACTTCGAAAAAAACCGTGCAGGGGTCGATCCTTTTATCGAACTGGATCCTGTTGATGTTCCCCCCGTTCCGCGATATGACGTCGACTGCAGGGTGAAGTGCACCCGGCCGGTCAGGTATCCGTGCGATGAAAGAATATTTCTCCATGTCCATGGATCGGATCACCATTCGGCATGTTTACGTGGTTCGTTCAATGCCGGGACGAGAGAGATGCTCCCCGCTGGGGCGGCAGGCACCTCAATCGCGCTCCATCTCCTCGTGGCCGAGCATCAATGACCCGAATATGACCTTCTCGAGGACGACAGCAGCGTACTTGATCGCCTGAGCCCTCTCCATGTCCTCGTTCCGGTGGATGTCCGCATAGACCTGGAGACGCAGGAGGGCGAACCTGAGGCGGTCGAGGTGATCGTCGTCGTACGAGCTCGCCTTGCGGTATATCTCCTCCACTTTCCACGGGAGGAGACAGACATCCTCGAGTACGGGGAGGATGTCATCGTAAATATCGAGGGGTGGTGCTCCCCCGATGAGTACCTCGCGCAGGTCCATCTAACCTTCGACCACCCTGACGAGTTCTTCCATGACCCGATCGACGCTCTTCCATGTCGGGCTGTCGTGGCTGCGGATGATGAACGGTCTCCCCTCGTCGCCTGCCTTCCTCATCTCCGGGTCGAGCGGGATGCTCCCCAGGAACGGGACTCCCAGCTCCCTGGCGATGGTCTCCCCTCCCCCCTTCCCGAAGAGGTCAATCTCCTGCTTGCAGTGGGGGCAGAGAAGCCCGCTCATGTTCTCCACGATCCCGACGACCGGAACGCCGAGTTGTCTCACGAACTTAACGGCTTTCATCGCGTCCATCGTTGCGACTTCCTGGGGTGTCGTGACGATCACGGCCCCCCTCACGTTCGGTGCGAGCTGGACGATAGAGAGGGCTTCGTCTCCCGTGCCCGGCGGAAGGTCGACGACGAGGAAGTCGAGGTGGCCCCAGTCCACCTCGGAGAGAAACTGGCTGATGGCGCTCATCTTCATGGGACCCCTCCAGATCACCGGCGTGCTCTTGTCGGGCAGCAGAAACGCCATCGACACTACAGAGAGGGTCCCTGTCACCCTGACGGGCTGGATCATATTCCCGAGAGTCGTCAGGCGGTGATCCTCGAGGCCGAGCATCTTCGGGACGTTTGGACCGTGAATATCGAGGTCGAGGAGTCCCACGTTGTACCCATGGGCAGAGAGAGCAAACGAGAGGTTGACGGCTACCGTGGACTTTCCTACGCCTCCCTTCCCGGAGAGGACGAGAATGACATGGTCTACGTCAATTTCTGCTTTGGGGGGGAGACCCTTTCCCATGGTCGCCTTCTTGTCGCTGTCGCACCCCTGCGCACTGGGGCACCCTTCACAGACCCCATTGCATTCTTCCGGTGTCTTTCCTGCCTCTTCTGTCATGGATAATCTCGTTTTTCAGGTATTCCATATGGTTGGGCGGAAAGGGAGAAAAATGTAGATCATCGGAGCAATTGCTCGGATTGTCCCGAGAGATTTCCGCATCCAGCGCCCCGTTGCAGACCTATCGCCCTCATCTGTCCAGGGATGGCTCCTTCGCGTGTCACCATGTTCCACCGATGAGAGCCCCTGCCCGGCAGAGCGTGGTCCTTGCAACCAGAATGCGCAGGTTTGATCATTGCATGATGTACTCTCCCCATAACCGGCGGATGACCACATGGCTGCCTGGATAGACCCGAACAGCCCGTGCCCCATGCTCTCTTGCTGCCGCAATGGCATTGGGGACCGCATGGCATTCAACCTTGCTGCTGATCTTTTTCCAGGAAAGGCAACACTTTTCAAAAGGACGCTGCGCTTCCTGTACCGCAGGTGTATGCTGCAGGCCCGGGATTTTCCGGGCGACTCCCTTATATCTCCCGTGGACCAACATTCGGGTATGGAGAGGAGGGACGTCGCCATTCTCATGGTGGCGATTGCCGGGATGGTCATCCTTGCCGGGGTGGTAAAACCCCTCATACTGGGAGAGCCCATCGACATGGGCCTTCCTGCGCTTCCTGGTCTCAACCCGGAAAAGGCAACTCCCGAACCGACTCCAGGAACGCAAATAACCCGGGTTCCTGGTACGACCCCCCCACTGGAGATACCTGTCACCACGCCCACCTGGAGCGGGAGACCCGAGACCCTGGGGTATGTTGCCCTGCATCCCTCCCCAACGACCCCGTCTTTTACCTATCTCCCTGACACGACCCCGCCTGCAGAGAAGATGCTCACCTATGCGACGATCCAGTCCCATGCCGGTGGTATCACCCAGACATTGGCAATGCCATTCCCGTACTGGGAGTTGCACTACACGGTCGATCCATGGGAAACAACCTTCGTGGGAGAGACCTCCTCAAAGGAGGCGGGGCCGGCTGACTTCGTGGCCTCGGAAGTATTCCCCTCGTTCTCCATAGAGGTTAGAGATGCAGCAGACGGCTCCCTCGTAAGGAAGATAGAGCCCCATGGTGGTCTGAACGCAAAATTCTGGAAGGATAACACGGCAAACGACCCGCGCCCATGGGTCGAAAAATTTTACGAGGGGACCACGCCACGGTCGTATTACTTCGTCGTCAGCACACACATGATCAACTCCTACAAGATGGAGATAAAGGTCCCGGAACGGTACCTTGGAAGATACTGACCGGAATTCTGCGGACCCCTACTGCCCTGCTGACTTTTGGAGGTCGGGGGTATTTTGCTATTTGGTATGAAAAATCATGGTGTTTTGAGTGGGGGCTGCCGCCCCCGCACCCACGCGGAATGGTGACGGGGAGAAGAATGGAATTACTGTTCGGTCTTTAGGATCTATTCGATATCGAGTTTTCGTTTTCCGAGAGCTTCGATGTACTGGACTTCCTTTCCGACCTCGATCCTGCCTGCCTTGTCCGGGGGGATCTCGATCTCGAAGTTATTGAACTCCTTCATATCCATCAGGGTCGCGATATTGCCGCTGATCGTGATGACCTGCCCGCTCTTTCTCTCCACCACCGGCACGTACGTCTTGGCAGAGACCGGCTGGACAATGGACCTCTTCACGCCGTCGAAGAGTCCCAGGGCATCGATGCGTGCCTTCGCAGCACCGTGCTTGCCGGGCTTAGAGATGGAGATCCCCAGTATCCTGCATGGTTCATCGTCGATGACCATGTAGCGGCCTTCCTTGAGCTTCCCTATCTCTGTCTGTTCCTTCATTATGGTTCACTCTCGCGTAAAAATGCAGTAACATGTATCTTTATGTCACCAGATAAATACTCCTGAAGAATCGTTTGGACCTGGCACAATGGAATTCCTGGAGGCATGTCATCTCCTTGCACGGGAGATCCGCGGTGCAATAGGCGGGCTCGTCGGTACGGAAAAGGGGGGTGTGGATCTCTGCATCGGGGCCGACGGGACGCCGACGAAGGAGATCGACCGTGCCGCAGAGGACTGCGTGATCGCGTTCCTAGAAGAGTATCCCCTCTGCAGGACCCTGATCTCTGAAGAGGCGGGCAGGGTCGAGTTCGGGGGCGAGAAGGGCACGATCTTTCTCGATCCGGTCGACGGGACCTACAACGCGGTGGCAGGCATACCGTTCTATGCCTTGTCCGTTGCCTATGCAGAAGGGGGGGTCGTTCTCAAGGGGTTCGTCCATGACCTCGCAGGGGGCGAGACTTTCACTGCAGTGAGGGGAAATGGGGCGTTTCTCGATGGCAGGCCCATTACCGTCTCCCGGATATCCCGGCTCGATGAATGTGCCATGAGCGTCTATGGAAGGAAGTTCGATCCACGCCGGGTCATGCATATCGGGCAGAAGATACGGCGCTGGCGCCTGCTCGGGGCATCTGCACTGGAACTCTCGTATATCGGGTGCGGGAGGATAGATGGGTTTATCGACCTGCGTGGCACATTGAGGGTGACGGACGCAGCAGCAGGCATGTTGATCTGCACCGAGTCCGGGGGGATGGTCAGCGACCTAGAGGGCAGGCCGATACGGTTTCCCGACGAGGTGACTATCGGGAGGTGCATGGTCGCCACGAACGGTGTCCTGCACCACAAGGTGATCGAGTATTTGAGATGACGGGAAAATCGATGTCAACGATGAAGATCGCACTGGTATCGCGGGTCGATGACCCCGGGGCCTTGTCTTTTGCCAGGACACTGGGGGACGCGATTGCGGCCTTGGGGCACCAGGTCTCGTTCGAACCCGCGACTGCCCATGCCCTCCATTCTGACAGTGTCTGGCGCTTTGACAGTCATGCCGACCTGGCGGTTGTCGTAGGGGGTGACGGTACCATCCTCCACACCATCCAGCAGATGCGCCACCAGGTCCCTGTCATCGGTGTCAACTGGGGGGAGGTGGGGTTCCTCGCTGACCTCGAGCCCGAGGAGGCCCGATCGTTCATAGAGACGCTGGAGCCCGGGTTCGCGACAGAGCCACGCATGAGAGTTGCACTGAGGTCAGGGGGAATGGTCCTTGGCGAGGCCCTCAACGAGGCGCTCATCGTGACGAGCCGCCCCGCCAAGATGCTCCGGTTCGTCATTGTCGTGGACGGGATCGAAGCAGAGAGTTTCCGGGCCGATGGTCTCCTGGTCAGCACCCCGACAGGCTCCACGGCCTACGCGATGAGTGCCGGGGGTCCTATCGTGGACCCTCGGATCCAGGGGTTCCTCCTCGTCCCACTCGCGCCGTACATGCTCTCGTCGCGCCCCCACCTGATTAGCAACGACCGGAAAGTCGAGATCTGCCTCGAGAGTGCAAAGCCCGCTACAATGGTCATCGATGGCCAAAAGACCATCGAACTTGGGAGGGAGGGGTCGCTCGTGGTCACGCAGGCAGACGAGCCCGCCCTGTTCGTTGACGCCAGGAAGAACTTCTTCAAAAAAGTTGACCACAAACTGAGGCGTCTCTAGGCTTTTTCTTGCTCATAGGAGCAGATTTATCTACCACAAGCCCCAGCACTAACTCACTAAAAAAGAGAGGGACGTGAAGAGGATGGATGCTACGATCATGAAAGAGATTGACTATAGGGACGCTTCCGCGGTGCTTGCCCGGGCACTCGGCCTGAAGAACTCCCCGGTGGCAGTCCGGCTCGCCATGGACAAGAGAGAGATCCCGGAAGGGATGGAAAAACTCGACAAGACCATGCGGCACTGCCAGATGGTGAACCTTGCCAGGAGGGAGGGGCG
Source organism: Methanolinea sp. (assembly GCA_033811795.1). Classification (GTDB taxonomy): domain Archaea; phylum Halobacteriota; class Methanomicrobia; order Methanomicrobiales; family Methanospirillaceae; genus Methanolinea_A. The sequence continues at coordinate 7,870 of JAPXNX010000008.1, forward strand.
GGTCTTTTATGCAACTGTCGAGAACCACGAGTGCATGGGTGGGGCGTGGGCGCTCGGCCTCCGGCAGATAACCGAGACCCTGAAGGACGGCCAGTTCTACTTCAAGCTCGGGAAGTTCGAGAGTACTGCATCCTGCAAGAGGACGATCGACAGGATACCGCACGTGGAGCCTAATTTGACCTATGCGACACTGTATGCCCCGCTGGAAAAGGCAAACTTTTCGCCACATGTCATCCTCGTCATCGCCGAGGCACGCGTGATGCTCAAGCTTGCCCAGGCCACGCTGTTCCGGCTCGGGGGGAGGATCACCTCCGAGTTCTCCGGTATCCAGTCGGTCTGCGCCGATGCATGCGCCCAGACATACCTCTCGGGGAAGCCGAACTACTCCCTTGGGTGCGACGGGTCCCGGAAATACTCGGGGATCGAAGACGGCGAGATGGTGATGGGCTTTCCCGTCGAGATGCTCCCGGAAATCGTCGATGCAGTCCGGATCGTCACTGCTGCTCCGGGGTCGAAGAAATGATTGCCGCGGATTTCAGGCACGCCGCGCTGCGACAACGGTGATATTGTCCCTGCTCCGGGCGCGTGCCTCTGCGACCAGGACCTCGCAGAGATCGGGGAACGCGGTCGTGCTGGCAAGGTGATGGATCTCGGCTTCGCTGAGACCGTCGAGCAGCCCATCGGAACAGAGGATGAGGCAGTCATCGTCCAGGGAGAACGGGTAAAAATCCGGTGTATCGCCCACTCTCCCGATTATCCTGGTGACGATGTTCCGGAGGGGGTGCTTTTGCGCCAGCTCTGCCGGGACCATGCCCCGGTCCACCAGGTCCTGGACCTCCGAGTGGTCTCTTGTTATCCTCCGGATGGCCCTGCCGACCAGGTAGGCCCGGCTGTCGCCGACGTTTCCGCAGACCCCCTCTCCCCGCTCTGTGAGGAGGGCGGCAACGAGGGTCGTTCCCATTCCCAGGCACGCGGGGTCCTCCCCGGGGTACCGACACACCCTGTCGTTCGCATGGGAAAAACCTGTCGCGAGGATCTCGCGGAGGTGCAGGCCATCCTGCATATCCCGCGATCCCGCAAGGAGCGAGACAGACTGCGCGAGCGCCCTGACAGCCAGGGCACTCGCGACTTCTCCTGCAGGGTGGCCCCCGAGCCCGTCGGCGACGGCGAGGAGGACGAGAGTCCCTGCAGGTGAGGGAATCGAGAATATGCCGCATGCGTCTTCGTTCTTTTCCCTGATTCCCTGCTCTGTCCGGGAACAAGTGACGATCGTGCTCCTACTGCCCATCCCGCGTGTTTCCATTCTCATTCCCGGTTTCTGGTGAATCCCGCATCTATTTAGTGGCTTTTTTCATTTAAATGATCGGTGAAGCCTTGTTGGTACCAATGGATCCCTCATCTCTTCCTTTCAAAGACGTGGATGTAACGGGTGAGGCTCCTGTGGACACGCTGCGGACAGGAGGCGACCAGCTCCAGGTCATCGGCCGGCGAACCGCAGATCGCGCGGTTGCAGACGATAACCGCCCTCCGACCTGGTTTCAGAACCCTCGCCGCCTCTCGCATGGACCTGGAGATAAGGTCCCGAAGGCCACTCGCGTAGACCGAGACTGACTGGCCGTAGGGGAGGTCGGTGACCACCGCGTCGAACGAAGAGCTCGTGAAAGGGAGTTTCCCTGCCTCCGCGAGGACGATGTCCTCCCCGGGGACGTTCCTCCTGCTGCCCCTGGCCATAAAGAGATCGCGGTCACTGCCGACAGCCTTGATGCCAATGAGAGAGGCCTCGAGGACCATCCCCCCCGTCCCGCAGAAGGGATCGAGGAGCCGGTCCCCTCTCCGTGCGCACGATATGTTGACCAGTGCCCTGACCATGCGGGGCATCATGACACCGGGGTGAAAAAAGGGCCTGTCGCCAGGACGCCGCCTGGAGAAGCGCCCGGGGTCGCCCCTCCAGATCACCCGCCCGAAATAGCAGCGGGAACCGGATAAGACCGCCCGGAACTCCTCTTCCGGCCGGGAGAGGTCGACCCTGCCCCTCACCTTCGAGCCGATCATCCTCTCGAGCTCGGCCGAGGCCACGTCCATATCAGTGCCAGGGACCCTGTGCACCCTGCAGGCAAACGGCTTCCCGGATGAGATGGACAGTTCCTCAAGGAACGCAGCGATATCCGCGCTCCCCGCTGGGCACGAACCGAGAAATTCCATTGCCGCGTGGGTAAGGGCGAGCCTTTGGATCTCTTCCGGAAAACGACAGTCGACCACGGCAACCTGTGGAGCCCTCTCCCGGATGGAGCCAATCAGGTCGAGCTCGAGGAAGGGGAGATCGGGGTGGTCGCCTGCCAGTTCCAGGAGGATTTCCATGGGAAGCTTTTGTTTTCCGAAAACAAAAAAGCAGGGTTACTTCCTGCCCTTGAATGTCGAGAAGAACCCCTTCTTCGAATCCGGAGGTCTGTTGCCCTCGAGCTCGAGGATCTTCTCATACAGGCTCCGGATCTCGGGTTTTGGCTGGGTGGGGATGACGATTTTTACCCTGACGAGGAGGTCTCCCGCCCTCCCCCTCCGGCGGACACCTTCGCCAGGTATCTTCAGGGCGGTGTTGTACTGGATCCCCGGCGGGATGACAAGGTCCACCTTCTTTTTATCGATCGTCTCCACCTCGACCGTCGAACCGACGACCGCCTGCGCCGGGCTCACTTCGATATCCGTCTCGAGGTCGTCCCCTGACCGCCTGAAACGGGGATGCGGCCGGACCTGGACCTCGATGAAGAGGTCGCCGTTCGGGGCCCCGTAATCGCCAGCCTCCCCAAAGCCCTCCATCCGGAGGCGCATCCCGGTCTCGATGCCTGCCGGGATGTGGACCGCCACCTTGCGGTGCACCTGCGTATGGCCCGACCCCTTGCAGGCAGTGCACTTTTTCTCAGGGACCCGGCCTCTCCCCTGGCACTCGGTGCACGTGCTCATGCGCACGAACTGGCCGAACACAGTCTGGCTCATCTGCCTCATCTGCCCGGAACCGCCGCAGCTTGGGCAGTGGACAAGCTTCTTCGTCTCGCTCCCAGTCCCGTTGCAGTGACTGCACGCCTCCGTGTGATTGACTTCTATCTCCTTGTCCGCCCCGAAAACAGCCTCCTCGAGCGTGACCTGCATCCTCATCAGGAGGTCGGAACCGCCCCTCGGGCCCGTCTCCCGGGACCCCGAGAACCCTCCGCTGAAAAAGTCGAAGATGTCTCCGAAACCGGAAAAATCCGCCGAGAACCCGCCGCCGTGGAAACCGCCGCCACCAGTGTACGAACCTTTCGAGGCACTCGTGTACGTATCGTGGCCGAGGTGGTCATACTGCGCCCTCTTCTGCGGGTCGGAGAGGACGCTGTACGCCTCGTTGATCTGTTTGAACCTCTCCTCGGCCCCAGTCTCCTTGCAGACATCGGGGTGGTATTTCCGGGCGAGGTTCCTGTATGCCTTCTTTATCTCCTTCTCGTCGGCGTTCCTGGAGATGCCCAGGACGTCGTAGTAGTCACCCCCGGCCATGGAAGGCTCACTCGTCTTTTACCTTGAAGTCGGCGTCGACAACGTTTTCGTCGTTCGCCCCCCCACTTTTGCCGGTGCCGGCACTGGCGGTCCCCGTTGCACCGGCCTGCGCCTGGTGCTCCGCCTGGGCCTTCTGGTAAATCTTCGTCGTGATGTTATAAACTGCCTCGGTGAGGCTCTCCATCTTTGCACGGATCTCGTCTATCCTGTCTTCTCCGAGGGCCTTGCGAAGGTCAGAAATGCCGCTTTCGACTTTCTCCCTGTCTTCCGGGTCGATCGTCGCGGCATTGTCCTTCAGGAGTTTCTCTGCGGTGAAAATGGCGGTATCCGCGGTGTTCCTGATCTCTACCTCGTCCCTCTTCTTCTTGTCCTCTTCCTCGAACCTCTTTGCATCCTCGACCATCCGCCTGATCTCGTCCTCGGAGAGCTTCTTGTCGCCCTTGATGGTTATGGCCTGCTCGTTGCCCGTCCCAAGGTCCTTTGCCGAGACGTGGATGATCCCGTTCGCATCGATATCGAACGTAACCTCGATCTGGGGTACTCCGCGGGGAGCCGGGGGAATCCCCGTGAGCTGGAACCTCCCGAGGGTGAAGTTGTCCTTCGCAAGCGCCCTCTCGCCCTGCACGACATGGATCTCGACACTCGTCTGCCCATCGGCGGCCGTCGAGAAGATCTGGCTCTTGCGTGTCGGTATCGTGGTGTTCCTCTCGATCAGCTTTGTTGCAATCCCCCCGAGCGTCTCGATGCCGAGTGTCAGCGGCGTGACATCGAGGAGGACTATGTCCTTCGTCTCGCCGGAGAGTATCGCACCCTGGATGGCGGCGCCGACTGCGACGCACTCGTCCGGGTTGATCCCCTTGTCCGGTTCCTTGCCGAGGACCTTCTTGACAGTCTCCTGGACCAGGGGGACCCGGGTCGAGCCGCCGACCAGGAGTACATGGTCGATCTGGTCGGGCGTCAGCTTGGCATCGCTCAGGGCCTGCTTGACAGGCATGACTGTCGACTCCACGAGGTCCCCGATGAGCTGCTCGAACTTGGCCCGCGTCAGGTCGATGTCCAGGAACTTGGGGCCGTCCAGGCCAGTCGTGATGTACGGGAGGTTGATATTCGTCTTCACCTTCTGGGAGAGCTCGATCTTCGCATTCTCTGCCGCGTCCCGCAGCCTCTGCATGGCTATCGGGTCCGACCTCAGGTTGATACCTTCCTTCTTCTGGAACTCTTCCACGAGGTAATCGATGACCCTGTTGTCGAAGTCGTCCCCTCCGAGGTGGTTGTTCCCGGACGTCGCTTTCACCTCGAAGACGCCATCGCCGAGCGTCAGGATGGAGACGTCGAACGTCCCGCCGCCGAGGTCATAGACCAGCACGGTTGCATCCATCTCCTTGTCGATGCCGTATGCAAGCGCACTCGCAGTGGGCTCGTTGATGATGCGCATGACCTCCAGCCCGGCGATCCTGCCGGCGTCTTTCGTTGCCTGCCGCTGGGCATCGTTGAAATATGCGGGGGTCGTGATGACTGCCTTCGTTATCTTCTCCCCGAGGTATGCCTCTGCATCGGCCTTGAGCTTCTGCAGGATCATGGCCGAGATCTCCTGCGGCGTGTAGCTCTTGTCGTCTATCTTTATCTTCTCGTTCGTCCCCATCTTTCTCTTGATGGACTGAATGGTCCGCGTCGGGTTGGTGATCGCCTGCCTCTTTGCGAGGCTCCCGACGAGTCTCTCCCCGTCCTTCGTAAATGCCACGACCGATGGGGTCGTCCTCTGTCCTTCGGCGTTTGGGATCACCACTGGTTTTCCAGCCTCCATGATGGCCATGCACGAGTAAGTGGTCCCCAAGTCGATTCCCAGTACCTTTTCCTTTGCCATATCACTCTGCCTCCTTCTTCTTTGCCACCGCAACTTTTGCGAACCTTATGATCCTGTCATGCATGCGGTAACCGCAGCAGACTTCGTCTATGACTGTCCCCTCTTCCTCATCCGACGGGATATACGCGATCGCCTCATGCTCCGTGGGATCGAACTTCCTTCCCTTTGCCCTGATCGGGACGATCCCATGCTTCTCCAGGATGGTACAGAAGAGCTTGTGGATCTGGTCCAGCCCTTCCTGTGCTGATGATGGGTCGGCCGAGAGAGCCCGCTCGAAGTTATCCACGACCTCCAGGAGTTCGGTTGCGAATCCCTCGAGTGCATACTTCGTCCGCTCCAGTATCTCCCGTTCCATCCGCTTCCTGTAGTTGTCGAAATCTGCAGCAAGGCGCAGGAACTGGTCATTCAGCTCTTCGTATTTCCTCTGGAGTTCTTCGGGGGCGGGTCTGCCGGTAGAGGGGGTTCCATCTGGTTTAATGGAAAATTCTTGCTCATTTTTTACATCGGAGTCAATAATTTCCTCCTCTCGGGACTGCTCCATATATCTATCGAATATTTATTGCATTGTAGTTCTATATAAAAATAACTAACTTGTAAATTCCGGAAAGACGGTTATAAGTGTCATTCATTGGAAAATGGGGAAAGGTACTGGATTTCTACGGGAGGCACGATTTGTCCTATTCCACCCATACTATCCCCCGCGCATCTTGGGTGGAGTCCTCCTCCACCTCCATGCACCGGCAAGGACCGCCTCCCTATCCATCCCTTTCTTCCTGCCCCAATCCACCAGGAAATCCATCCATGTTTCATGCAGGTCAGGGTGGAGAGTGCGGACACGCTCCCATTCGCTCTCGAGCATTGCAGGGCACATCCAGCACCCCACCCTCTCGAAGCCCAGCTCGTAGAGGGGGTTCTGGGCGAGCTTTCTCCACCAGGCATACAGGAATACCTCGAGCGCCCTCCAGTTCCGTATCGGGGATATGTTGACCTGGAGGGGGTAATAGGGGTTCCTCGCGACCGGGGGGAGCCCGGACCGGGCGAAGGACTCGTACCACCTGTTGCCCTGGACCGTGATGCACTCGCCCTTCCCTTTCAGCCATTCCTTGACAGGGGCGAGTTTCTGGCGTTCACAGCACCAGCGGTCGTCCTTGTGCGGTGGGCCGTTCCTTTCTATCTCCCGCCAGAAGTCCTTCGCATGGATGACGTTTTGTATCCCGAGTTCTCGCACGAACCCAAGGGTCTCGGGGAACTCCATTCCCGTATCCACGAAGAATACATCCCCGTATCCCGCCCGACGGGCGAGCTCCATCGTGACGGTGCTGTCCTTCCCCCCTGAGAAAGAGACTGCCACACAGGACGCCCCCCCTGCATGGCGCCTGATGAACCGTATTGCAGACCGTTCGAGGTTCTTCAAAGTGGGGACACTCGAAGATATCACCCTGTCCCAGCCTGGATCCGGATAATCAGCAGGGATATACCTCCCCGCCTCCCTCACCTTCACCGACCCCGCCCGGCACGTCCCGACTGCTGCATGGCCCTCCCATGTCATCAGCACGGGCCCTTCGGGAAGGTTGCCGGGTGCCGGGTACTTCTTCCCACCGATTCGCTTTCCCTGCACGACATCGCGGTATGCACCCGCGATCGCGGTGAGATCGATAGCCCCCCGCGTCGCCGAGGCCAGGAGCCATGAGACGGCCCCGAACTCGAGTTCGAGGGAGTATTTCCCGGATGAGGGATCGAAGGCGAGCCAGCCGAACCGGTCTCCATTCGCAATGATCAGGTCGTTCCTGTCCCTCCCGGAGGTCTTGTTGAGAATGACCACGCGGGGAAGCGACTCCGTCCCGAAGTGCTGCAGGAGTAAGCCGGTGATGATGGCCCTGTCGGCTGCGAGTGCAGGGCGGGCATCGTAAGGGCGGAGGAGGGGGATGGCCTTCCCCTCCGCGCCGCATGCGCATCTCCTGCCCAGAAGGGGAACGTTGCATCTTCCGCACCAGTAAAGGGTCTTCCTGACAGCGGGTTCTCTCATTCTTCGAGGAAAGGTTACTCCCCGGCTGGGGATAATGGTTGAGACGATGGATGCACACCGGCCACCCTCCGGGTGGGTCGTGCATCAGGCTCATTACCCCTCCTCGCATACCAATGTCTATGAAATGGGCACTCCTATCCGTTTGGAACAAAGAAGGGATCGTGGACCTTGCATCTCTTCTCCGCCGGCACGGCTTTGACATCTTGAGCTCTGGCGGGACAGGGGCCCTCCTGAAGGGAGCCGGCATCCCCTTCACGGAGGTGTCCGAGTACACCGGTTTCCCCGAGATGATGGACGGGAGAGTGAAGACGCTCCACCCAAAAGTGCACGGCGGGCTCCTCGGGAGGAGAGGGGTCGATGACGGCGTGATGCAGCAGCACGGCATAGTCCCCATCGACCTCCTGGTCGTCAACCTCTACCCGTTCGAAGAGATGTCTGAAAAGTCTCTCCCCCTGGAGCAACTCGTGGAGTACATCGATATCGGCGGCCCCGCCCTCATCAGGGCAGCTGCAAAGAACTACCGCGATGTCGCCGTCCTCTCCGACCCCGGACAGTACCCCCTCGTTGCGAGTGCCCTGGAGAGGGGGGGGTTTTCCGCTGACGAGAGGCTGGCCCTCGCAAAAGCTGCATTCGCGAGGACCGCCGCGTACGACGCGGCGATCAGCAATCACTTCTACAGCCTCGGCAAGGAGTTCCCGGATATCCTGACGCTCCAGTTCTCCAACGGCCGGACGCTTCGGTACGGCGAGAACCCCCACCAGAAGGGGGCAGTGTACGGCACTGCCGGTATTGCCGGCCAGGAGACCCTCCAGGGGAAGCAGATGTCCTACAACAACTACCTTGACCTGCATGCCGCTGCCGGGCTGGTCAGGGAGTTTTCCGAGCCTGCCGCCGTGGTCGTCAAGCACAACAACCCCAGCGGCGCCGCCGTGGGGAGTACACTGCTCGAGGCGTACGTGTCCGCCCGGGACACCGACCCTGCCTCGGCATACGGGTCCGTGGTCGCCCTGAACAGGGAGGTAGACAGTGCGCTCGCAGAGGAGATTACGAGAACGTTCGTCGAGGTGGTCGCTGCCCCGTCGTTCTCGGCGGAAGCACGGGGAGTCCTTCAGAAAAAGGAGAACCTGCGCATCCTCTCACTGCCCGGACCCTGTACGACGCGGGAGATGAGGACCATCGACGGCGGGATCCTCGTCCAGGAGACTCCCCCTTACAGGGAGGAGTGGAAGGTCGTTACCGATCGCGATGCGACTCCCGCAGAGGTCCAGGCGATGCGTTTTGCATGGAAGGTCTGTGCCCATGCAAAGAGCAATGCGATTGTCTTTTCCAGCACGAACAGGACCCTGGGGATAGGAGCGGGCCAGATGAGCCGCGTCGACGCCGCGAAAATCGCCATCGGGAAGTCTCTCTCCTCCCTTGCAGGCTCTGCTGTTGCTTCCGATGCGTTCCTGCCGTTCCCAGATACGCTCGAGGTCGCAGCCGCGGCAGGGGCAACAGCCCTCGTCCAGCCTGGAGGCTCCATCCGCGACCAGGAGGTCATCGAGGCCGCGAACCGCCTCGGCGTGACCATGGTGTTCACGGGCATCAGGCATTTCCGGCACTGAAGGGGACCGCCCTGTAACCCCTTTTTCCGGGATACCAATAAATAAGCGGCAGTCATACTTTGCTCTCCAGGAAAAGTGATTGATATGGATTATGGAAAGTTGATAGGCGACTCTTTTGACTACATGAAGGACGGCTTCTCCAGGAATGTCGCGACATGGGTCATCCTGTTGGTACTGGCAATTCTGCCGATGATACCGTTCGTTTTCGTCCTCGCCCTGATACCTCTCTCGCTGGTAGCAGGCGGTATGCAGGTCGTCCCGGTACTTGTCGGAGGGTTCGCCATCGCGTTCATCCTGGCACTGCTCCTCGGGTCGCTCTACATGGGCTACCAGGTCAGGGTACTGAGAGGTATCGTGCCGTTACCCGAAGTGACAGGTTTCCGTTCGCTTTTCGTCGACGGGATCAAGTACCTCGTCATCCAGGTCGTGTATACGATCCCCGTTTTCATCGTCTTAGCTGTGACAGCAGGCGCTGCCATAGTCACTGCCTTGCCGGCCTTCGCCGCAACGCCTGCACAACCGGGTATCGGTGCACTATTGCCTGTCCTCGGAGGGATCATTGCCGGGATCATCATTGCGGTAATCGTTGCGTTCCTCCTGGGGCTCCTCGCGACCATAGGGATCGTCAGGTTCGCCCGCACGGGGAGAATCGGGGAGGCCTTCAATTTCAGTGAGATCCTCTCCACCATCAGGAAGATCGGGTGGGGACCGTATATCCTTGCCCTGGTCATCATGATCGTCCTTATACTGATCGTCCAGGTCGTCCTCGGCCTGGTCCCCTACATCGGGTTCATTATCCAGTTCCTGGTCGCCCCATTAATCTCGGTTTTCATGGCACGGTACATATGCCTGCTCTATGACTCCGCGGAAACACCGGCTGAACCTCCCAGCACCCCTGCCCCCTGAAAACTATTTTTTCCAATTTGCATGTGTATATTTCCAGGTGGTTGTCCCGACTCCTTTTCGGGGATATATTGAAATGCGAATACGTGTACGTATCATTGAACCTTCGGGTGATAAACATGGATTATGGCAACATGCTGGGAGACTCCCTGGGATATGCAATAGATGGCCTTGTCGGCCACTGGAAGAGATGGGTACTGCTGATTATCTCCACCATCATCTTCCCCCTCATGT
>JAPXNX010000009.1:0-17473 GCA_033811795.1 Methanolinea sp.
TGCATAGAGCATATCGCCTTTCTTCGCCATCTACGCCGCCCCCGCGATCTTTTCAATCTTTACTGCACAGTGTTTCAGCTCCGGCATCTTGGAGAGCGGGTCGAGCGCGGTGTTGGTCAGGGTGTTCGCACCCTTGTGGAAGTGCATAGTCATGTACGTGACACCGGGTGGGACATCATCGGAGATGCGTGCAAGGGTCTCGATCTGACCGCGCCGGCTCGATACCTTGATCTTCTCGTTCTCCTTGATCCCCAGTTTCTTCGCATCGATGGTGTTGATCTGGATGTATGACTCCGGTACCTCGTAGTGCAGCTGCTTGGCGCGGTCCGTCTGTGTCCTGGTGTGGTAGTGGAAGATGAGGCGCCCGGTCATCAGCGTGAACGGGTACTCAGCGTCTGCCACTTCTGCCGGTGGGCGGTATTCCAGGCCGAACATGGTGCCCTTGCCATCCGCCGAGGAGAACTTCCCGACGTGGAGGATCGGTGTCCCCGGGTGGTCGATAGCCGGGCAGGGCCAGTGGACCGACTCGGGTTTCTCCATCTTCTCGTAAGTCACGCCGAACATGTTGGGGGTGCATGCCCGCATGTCGTCCCAGACGTCCTTGGCGCTCTTCCAGTCGAAGCCTTTCAGGCCCATCTTCTTCGCGATCATCGCGATGATCTCCCAGTCGTACTTCGCCTCGCCGGGACCGTCGACGGCCTTCCGGACACGGTTGACGCGCCGCTCGCCGCTGGTGAATGTCCCGTCCTTCTCTGCAAAGCACGTCCCTGGCAGGACGACATCCGCATACTCGCAGCTCTCGTTCCAGAAGATGTCCTGCATGACGCAGAAGTCGAGCTTCTCGAGCTGCCTCATGACATGGTTCGAGTCCGGGTACGAGACCACCGGGTTCAGTCCCATGAAGTACATCGCCTTGATCGGGTTCCCGGCCTCGTTTATCTGCTCGGTCAGCGTCGAGCCGTACCAGTTGGGCAGGGACCCTTCCTTCAGGCCCCACGCCTTCTCCATCTTCGCGCTGTTTTCGGCAACAAGGCAGGACTGGTACCCGGAGTAGACGTTCGGGTACGCACCCATGTCGCAGGCGCCCTGCACGTTGTTCTGGCCGCGGAGCGGGTTGACGCCGACGCCCGGACGGCCGACGTTCCCAGTCAGGAGCGCGAGGTTGCCCATCGAACGGACGTTGTCAGTACCCGTCGTCAGCTCGGTGATACCGAGACAGTAGATGATCACGGCGTTCTTCGCCTTCGCGTACTTGCGGGCGAAGTCCTTGACCTTCTCGAGCGGGACGCCGTGGATTTCCTCGGCATCGGCATACTTCTCGACGGTCTTCTTGAGATCGTCGAACCCCTTGGTGCGTTCCGCAATGAACGCCTTGTTCTCGAGCCCCTCCTTGATGATCCAGTACATGATGGAGTTCGCGAGCGCGATGTGTGTCGAGGGGTTGAACCGGATCCACTCGTCACCGAGGCGTGCGGTAGCGCTGTACCTGGGGTCCAGGACGATGACCGGGATACCCTTCTTCTTGGCCTGGATGACGCGGCGGGCAGCGAGCGGGTGGGCCTCGAACGCATTGGAGCCCCACATGACGATGAGGTCCGAGTTGAGGACGTCCTCGAACGGGTTGGTCGCTGCACCGGAACCGAACGAGAGCGAGAGCCCTGCGACCGAGGGGCCGTGGCAGATACGGGCACAGTTGTCGACGTTGTTCGTGAGGAACCCGACACGGGCGAACTTCTGGAGCGCGTAGCAGTCCTCGTTCACGGTACGGCACGAGCTCTGGAAGCCGAGGGCTTTCGGGCCGTGCTTGTCCGATGTTTCCTTGAACTTCTTTGCGATCAGGTCGATGGCCTCGTCCCAGGTCGCGTCCACGAACTTGCCGTTCTTCTTGATCTTCGGCTTGGTCAGCCGGTCGGGACTATGGACAGGCTCCCAGCAGGTCATTCCTTTCGGGCAGAGCTTCCCTTCGTTAATCGGGCTTCGCTTGTTGGGCTCTACCCCAACCACCTTTCCATCGTTCACCACCAGGTATAAGCTGCACCCTACACCGCAGTAGGGGCAGGTGGTAGGAACGTACTTTATGACACTTTCAGATGTTTTTGCCATCATTGCATTCTCCTTCCCTGTTCCAGGTCCTTCTCCTCGTAAGAAAGACAGGATTTTCATTCAAATCGCCTGTTCCATGGCTGTTCCTTTGGGAATGGTTTGTAAAGTCAGGTCGGTACGTGGAGACTGAATCTGAATCGTTCCATCCATACCCCTTCCAGCCTCGGCATGCCAATCCACGATAAAGCAGGTTGTAATGGAGACCAAGAGCATCAAATTTCCTGACAGATTGGGGTTCACGGTGCCAAACGATAAAATTAACTATATTAAATTTATCTGCACGGCAGAGTCAAAAAAATCGTTTTCATCAACTGAATCAAAAAAAATTCGATGAATCAGAAACAATTTTTTCTCCATCCCGGGTGGGGATGATGATATATCCAAATATCAGGGGCAACGATCACGGATATCGCCGTCCGGATACGTGCGCGTTTAGTGTGTTAAATAAGTAAAGCTGGTATACTGAATACAAACCCTGTCTCATGGATTTAAGAGGGATTTCACGAATAGAATAAGGCATGCAACCCGTCCCTGAATACACATCCACTGAATTGCTCGAAAAGATGAGATCCCTGGGTTTCCCGGAGTACATCCTGAATTTCTTCCAAAAGTGCATCGATTTCCATACATACCCTGCGCCCGGGGTTTTGATCGGGGTGTTCATGGTGGATTATGCCCTCGATGTCCTGGGGAAAAAACCAGGCGATAAGATATTCGTCACCTGCGAGACCCAGAAGTGCCTCCCGGACCCGCCCCAGGTCATCATGCACGCAACCATCGGAAACCACCGGCTCCGGGTCCTCCCCATCGGGAAATTTGCGATTACCCTGACACCATCATCCGCGGATGAGAGCGTCGAAGGTGTGAGGGTCTCGATCGACCGGAAGAAGATGAGCCGCTACCCCACCCTCGCTTCCTGGTACGATAACAGCCCTGCATTCAGGCCTGCGGCCATGAAAAAGCAGCTCGTGGACGAGATCCTCGCTGCGGGCCGGGATATCCTCTCGAGCGAACGTGTCCGGATGAAGGTCACACCCAAGAAGAGATGGAATTCCGTCACCTGCCCCACCTGCGGCGAGCAGGTCCCGGAAGACCTCATGGAAGGAGACCACTGCGCCGCGTGCGGGAGCATGGCGTATTACGAGAAGATTCCCTGACAATCCCCTTTTCCACGGGGCCCACTCCAGGAATGAAGTCGGCGTGCTTCAGGGGGCCTGGAAAAGCAAGCCCCCATCAGGGTTTTTCAGTCCACCAGGATCCGCTCCGGGACACTGTAAATGTTCATCCTGGGCGGGCGGACAAACCCGGCAAGGGTGAGCCTCACCCTCCTCGCCAGGTCGATGCCCGCCGCCGAGGGGGCATTGTTGGTGACGACGACAGGGACCCCTGCATGGTAGATCTTGCTCACCATCCCTTCTGGCATCCTGCCCGAGCAGCAGAGGAAAGTCCCGCCGGGATCGACTCCCGCCAGGAGGGCTTTTCCTATCGCCTTGTCGACGGAATTGTGCCTGCCCACGTCCTCTGCGCTCGACACTGCCGTGCCACTGGCATCATAAAGGACGGTGCAATGGGTGCCCCCGGTCTCCCGCCACAGGACCGCGTGGTCGTTTAAGCGTTCCATTGCGGAATAAATTACCCCGCGGGTCACCCTGGCGCCCGGTGGCAGGACCCGATCGAATTCGCGATCGTCCTGGACGATCCCCACGCAGCCCGAGGTCCGGACCTCGCGGGGCCGGGACAAGGTGCCAGGGTCAATGCCCGGTGCAGATACGCAGAGGCGGTCCCCTTCGATCCTCACTTCCTCGATGTCCGAGATATCCCTCGCGATGCCTTCGGTGATGCAGTAGCCGCATGCGAATTCTGCAAGTTCGCAGGGGCTCACCGTCAACGAGGCGATGGAGACCCCGTTCACTTCCAGGCAAACCCGCTCCTCCCGGCAGACCTGGACCCTTTTTGGCCCGTGCCGCCCGGAGTCTATGAAAATGACGTCGTACTCGCAAAGCATCGGTCTTGGGTTGTTTCCCTTGTCAAAGATCTTCAGCACCATGATTACCCTCTCCCTCCCCGGGTGAATGAGAATTGTGCGCGCCCATCGTATTTCCCTGCAAGTTAAGTTATTTCTCAGAAGGGCATTCTCATATAGGTCAATTGTGGTAACTTTATCGAAATGCCTCTTGGAATGAAATAATTAAAGATATGTGATTTTGTGACCATTTACACATGAGAAAAGATATCCTACACTCAACACAGGTCACTCTCGGCGCCATCGCATGCATCCTGCTCTTCCTCGGTGCAGTGACGCCCGGATGCATGGCCCCAAAGGACACGACGGCATCTCCTGCGTCCCCGCAGGCAAGCATCCTCGTCTATGCCGGCGCAGGTCTCAAGGCTCCAATGGAAGAGATAGCAAAAGAGTTTACCCGGGAATACGGCACCGGGGTCCAGTACACCTATGCTGGGAGCGGCGTCCTCATCACCCAGATGAATCTCACGAGGAAAGGGGACGTATTCATCACCGGCTCGACTGTCGAATACAAAAGCGCGATGGACAAGGGCCTCGTGGGCCCCTATCAGCTCGTTGCCTACCATGTCCCGGTCATCGCTGTGCAGAAAGGAAACCCGAAGAACATCACCTCGGTCCAGGACTTCTCCAGGCCCGGCCTGAAGATCGCACTCGGCGATACCAATGCAACGGCCATCGGGAAAGCAGGGGCGAAGATATTCAGGAAACTCAATATCACCGGTGCAGTGGAGAGAAACGTCGTCACCAGGACTCCGACCATCAACGAACTGACAGTCTTCATGAATACCGGCCAGGTTGACGCCACCATTCTCACCCTCGACCAGGTTAACAACGAGACCATGGAAGCGATACCGATTCCAAATGATGTGAACGAAGTATTGATAATCCCCATCGGTGCCACGACCTTCTCGGAAAACCAGGACAGTGCCATGAAATTTGCAGATTTCGTGGCATCGGACGAGGGGAAGGCGATCTTCGCAAAGCACGGTTTCCCGAAATACCCGGACCCGGCCTATGCGGATGTGAAACCCTGAAAGGAGAGCCAAAGCAAGGTGAATGGAGCCATGGCAATAGAATACACGCCAATCGGTATCGCCCATTCCCCGTTCCGAACTCCCGGGGCTCCCCCTCTGCACAGCACTTTCACACAGGCGAAAGGGACGATCGAGGTCTTCCCCGAATACCGCGAGGGTCTCGTGAGTATAGATGGTTTCTCCCATCTTATCGTCCTCTACCATTTCGACCGTGCTGAACGGCGGGCCCTGGCTGAACCCCCGCTCGTGGACGGGGAGAGCCCGCACGGCATCTTTTCCACCCGCCACTTCAACCGGCCCAACCCGATCGGGATCTCTCCCGTTGCACTGGAGAGAGTTTCCGAAGGGGTCTTGCACGTAATTGGCATCGACCTCCTCGACGGGACGCCCGTCCTGGACATCAAGCCATATATCCCGGCATTCGACAGCATCCCCGGTGCCTCCACTGGCTGGGTATCGGCCTGTCATATCGAGGAGATCCGGAAGGCGAGCCTCTTTTCCGCACAGGATGGCGATCGAGGCGGACCGCAGCCGCGCACACTCCCGGGACCGCGCTGATGAAGAAGATATCCCTATTTCTCACCTACTCCGTCTTCATCAGCATCAGCGCCATCCTCGCGGGCCTTGTATTGTACTCACCCCTCCCGGCACTCCTGGCGAACCTTGCGAGTCCCGAGATCCGGTTCGCGATCGTGCTCAGCCTCGTGACAAGCGTGATATCCACCGCCATCTGCATTGCACTCGCCATCCCCGTCGCCTATGCGCTTGCCCGCTACGAGTTCGCAGGAAAAAGGGTTGCATCCCTTGCACTGGCACTCCCCCTCACACTTCCCCCGCTGGTCGCGGGAATCGCCCTCCTGCTCTTCTTTGGGACGACTCCCTGGGGAAAAGCCCTCGAGCAGGCCGGGTTCATGGTCATTTTCACTCCGCTCGGGATTATCGTGGCCGAAGTGTTCGTGAACATTCCCTACATGATCCGGATCCTGCGGTCTGCGTTCTCCACGATCAACCCGCGGTACGAATACGTTGCAAAGACGCTCGGCTCCACGGACACCGGGGCGTTTCTCCACGTGACCCTGCCGATGGCAAAGCCGGGCATACTTGCCGGGACAGTGATCACCTGGTCGAAGGCCATGGGTGAGTTCGGCGCAGTCCTGATGGTTGCCGGCGCAACGACGATGCGGACCGAGACGCTGCCGATAGCGCTCTACCTCAACATATCGACGGGGGACCTGGACCTCGCGGTTGCGGCCGCGACCATCCTGATCCTGATCTCGCTCGTAACCCTGTGCGCAGCAGAATACCTCGATCGGGGAGCGATCGTCTACTAGGCGGCCCGAGAGGAATGCTGCGCATCGAGTCTCTCTCCATCACCCTCGGCGGGTTCTCGGTCAGGGACGTGTCGCTCGAGGTCCGGGAGAACGAATACTTCATCATCCTCGGGCCGACCGGTGCAGGCAAAACGGTGCTGCTCGAGACCATCGCCGGGATCCATTCCCCCGGCTCGGGAAAGATCTTCCTCCGCGGCCGGGATATCACCTCGATGGAACCCCGGTTGAGGGGCATCGGGATGGTCTACCAGGACTACATGCTCTTTCCCCATCTCAGCGTCCAGGAGAATATCCTGTTCGGGTTGAGACACAGGGGCGTTCCGAAGGCCGAATGGGCCAGGATGCTGGAAGGTGCCTGCTCCATGCTCGAGATAAAGCACCTCCTCCGGAGACACCCTGGTTCGCTGTCGGGCGGGGAGCAGCAGCGTGTCGCACTGGCACGCGCCCTTGTCCTCGAGCCGGAGGTCCTCCTCCTCGACGAGCCCATGAGTGCGCTCGACCGCCGCACGCGAGAGCGGTTGCGGACCGAGCTCTCCCGCATCAGGAAGCTGACCGGGACGACAATCATCCAGATCACACACCATTTCGACGATGTCTTTGCGATTGCAGACAGGATTGCAATCATGAGAGAGGGGCGGATCGTCCAGGCCGGCGAGACTTCGGATGTATTTCTCCACCCTTCCGATACGTTCGTCGCAGAATTCCTCGGCATCGGCAACATGATACGGGGCACTTCATCGGGGGCAGGAGACATATCTGTGATAACCCCCCATGCCGGCCCGGCATTCTACGCCTCTTCGAGTGTCCCGGGCAGCGTGGTCGCGACTCTCCATGCCGAGGACGTTATCGTCTCTGCAGCCCCGTTCGCTTCCAGCGCCCGCAACTGCCTGTGCGGGACCGTATCTGAGGCCCTTGGGTTCGGAAGCACGGTCCGTATCGTCATCGATGTTGGATTCCCGCTGACGGCGCTGCTCACGAGGGAGAGCTACAATGAACTGCACATAGAACCGGGCAGCAGGGTATACGCAACCTTCAAGGCTGCCGCGGTGCACGTGATCCCAGTCGAGCCGGAATGAGAGGGAACAAACGGTGCGAGCTCCGACATTCCCGGCGATAAGGCACCGTCTTCATTTCCTGTCTGTCGGGATGCCGCCCCAACGTGTCCCCCCGCACCCGGGGTCCACTCGATGCCATTCTTGCAGGTACCTTGGGTACCTCCCGGCCTGGCCTGGTGTTAATGCCCTGCTTAGCAAACTGAACTTAGTTAACCTAATTAAATTTATAAAATCGTGCCGTTTCACAATGATTAAATATTGTCATTAATAGAAACGGTCTGTACAATGGCATTTTCGATACATGTGAACCCGGAACGATGCACCGGATGCGGGAATTGCGTTGCCGCCTGCCCGGTGAATGCCCTTGAACTGTTTACGATCGACCCTGTGACCAGCGAGAAGATCTACGAAGTCAGGGACGGCTGTGCTGTCGATCTCGACGTCAAGAACGAGCTCTGTGCGGGGTGCGGCGTGTGCGTCGAAGCATGCCCGTACGACGTTATCACGCTGTCTGGACGTGGCGTTGCGGACACACTGCACAGGGTTTCGGCATGAGTGGGGATTTATTACTCGGCGATCTTGTCTTTTGGTGAAAAACATGGTAGAAAAAATCACCCTTAATCTCATCACGTGCCGCTCTATCCAGCAGGGTGTCGGCATGGAGGCCGGAAAGACCTCGAAAAAATATTTCGATGCATGCTCGATCATCGAGATGCATGAAGATGACCTGAAGAAGCTCGGGATACTGAAGAACACCAATGTCCGTGTGACGAGCGCGACCGGCAGCGTGGTTGTCAAGGCAGTGACCACGCGCCAGGAGGTTGTCCCCGGGCTTGCACACATTCCCATGGGGCCCTGGGCGAACCAGATCGTTTCTGCATACACGTACTCGACGGGCGAACCCTGCTTCAAGGGGTTCCCGGTCGAGGTCGAACCCGCGCCCAACGAGCCGATACTCGGTGCAGTTGACGTCGTGAAGGGAGCCTGCGGACTCCTGAAGAAGTGATAACCATGCCAAAAGTAGTAACTGATGTAACCTGCCCCTTCTGCGGGACGCTGTGCGATGACCTGGAGATTACCGTCAGCGATGACAACAAGAAGATCCTCTCGGTCAAGAACGCCTGCGCAATCGGCGCCGAGAAGTTCAACCATACGAAAGAGCCGGGGAGGGTAACCAGCCCACGTATGCGGCAGCCTGACGGGACGTTCAAGGAGGTCTCGTACGACGAGGCGATCGACTTTGCCGCCAGGATGCTCGTGAAATCGAGGAAGACCCTGATGTATGGCTGGGCCTCCACGAGCTGCCAGGCGATGTCCATCGGCCACGAGATCGCGGAAAAGGTCGGGGGGATCGTGGACAACTGCGCAACAGTGTGCCATGGATCGTCCCTGATCGCCATCCAGGACGTGGGGATCCCGAGCTGCACGCTCGGCGAGATCAAGAACCGTGCAGACAGGGTCATATTCTGGGGCTGCAACCCGGCCCACGCCCACCCACGGCACATGTCCCGGTATTCCATCTTCCCCCGGGGATTTTTCACGGTGAAAGGCCACAAGGGCAGGAAGATCTACTGCGTCGACTGCCGGCACACGGATACAGCCAGGGTTGCCGACACGTTCATCCAGGTCCAGCAGGGATACGACTACGAACTCCTGAACGCATTCAGGACTGCGGCACGCGGCGGCCCCCTGCCCGACGAGATCGGGGGCGTCCCGAAGGAGAAAGTGTACGAGGTCGTCGAGGAGCTCAAGACTGGCAGGTTCGGGGTGATCTTCTTTGGCATGGGTCTCACCCACACCCTCGGGAGGAACCACAACATCGATATCGCGATCAGTTTCACCCGCGACATGAACGAGTTCACGAAATTCAACATTATTGCAATGCGGGGGCACTGGAACGTCACCGGTTCGGGGCAGGTCCTCTCGTGGCAGTACGGGTTCCCCTACGCAGTCGACCTCTCGCGCCTCAACAAGGCACGGTACCAGACCGGCGAAACCACCTCTGTCGACCTCCTGACAAGGAACGAGGTGGAGGCCTGCTTCTACATAGCCACGGACCCGGGTGCGCACTTCCCCATCGCCGCGATGATCAGCAGTTCGAAGAAGCCGACTGTGACCATCGACCCCCACATCAACTGCACGACCGAGATATCGGATGTCCACATCCCGGTGGCCATGGTCGGCGTGGAGACCGGCGGGTGCGCCTATCGCATGGACAACGTCCCAATCGAGACCCGGAAGGTCGTGGACCCGCCTGACGGGCTGCTGACGGACGAAGAGGTGTTGACCAGGATCCTCAACCGGGTCAACCAGCTGCTGGAGGAGGCATAAATGTCAGAATTTTTGATCAAGAACGGATACGTCTACGACCCCTCCCAGGGTATCAAGGGAGAACGGCACGATATCGCTGTCAAGGATGGAAAGATCGTCGAGAGCGTCAGTTCCGGCGCGACGGTCATCGACGCCAAGGACAAGGCAGTGATGGCCGGGGCGCTCGAGATTCACGCCCATATCGCGGGACCGAAGGTCAATATCGGCCGGTGGTACAGGCCGGAGGACAAGCTTTTCCACTCTTACAAGAGGGGTGAATCGACGAGGATCGAAGGGGGCTTCTCCATCCCGACTGTCTTCAAGACAGGGTATGAGTACGCCCGCATGGGGTACACCTTCGCGATGGAGGCTGCCATGCCGCCGCTGTACGCACGCCACGTCCACGAGGAGATCCACGATACGCCAATCATCGACGAGGCCGCGCTCCCCGTGATAGGGAACAACTGGTTCATGATGGAGTACATCAAGAACAACGAGATCGAGAACAACGCCGCATACGTTGCCTGGCTCCTCCGGCATACGAAGGGATACGGGATAAAGATCGTCAACCCGGGAGGCACCGAGGCCTGGGCCTGGGGCCTCAACTGCCTGACGATCCACGACCCCGTCCCGTACTTCGACATTACACCCGCGGAGATCATCACGGGCCTGATCCAGACGAACGAGTTCCTCGGCCTCCCCCACTCGGTTCACATACACCAGAACAGCCTCGGACTGCCGGGCAACTACACGGTGACCCTGGACACCCTCAAGCTGGCCGAGGGCCACACTGCAAAGAACAGGTTCGGCCGGAAGCAGGTCATGCACTCCACCCACCTCCAGTTCCATTCCTACGGCGGCGACAACTGGGGCAACTTCGAGTCCAAGGCACGCGAGGTCATGGACTACGTCAACAGGCAGGAGAACATCACGATCGATACCGGCAACGTCACGCTCGACGAGACGACGACGATGACCGCCGACGGGCCGTTCGAGCACCACCTCCACGGGCTCAACCACCTCAAGTGGGCGAACGTCGATGTCGAGCTGGAGACCGCGGCCGGGGTCGTCCCGTACATCTACAGCCCGAATATCAAGGTGTGCGGTATCCAGTGGGCAATCGGTCTCGAGCTTGCGCTGTTCTCCAAGGACCCGATGCGTACATTCATCACGACGGACCACCCGAACGCCGGGCCATTCACCAGGTACCCGAGGATAGTCACCTGGCTGATGAGCAAGAAGGCCCGCGACGACCAGATCAAGGCGTTCAAGTACAGCGACAAGGTTATCGATGCAACAGAGATCGCGTCGATCGACCGCGAGTTGACCCTCTACGAGATCGCTGCCATGACCAGGGCAGGGCCTGCGGCAGCACTCGGGCTCGGCCAGAACTACGGCGGCCTCGCACCCGGCATGAATGCCGACATCGCGATCTACAACCTCAACGACGAGACGACGGACCCGGCAGCGATCGAGAAGGCTTACGGCAACGTCGCCCTCCTCTTCAAGGACGGGAAGATCTGCGTCAGGGACGGCGTTGTAGTCGATCCTGGGATGAAACATACCTTCTGGGTCGACGTGAAGGTCAAGGAGAACAAGCAGGTCATGCATGACGTCAGGGAGAAGTTCCTGAAGTACTACAGCGTGAACGAAGGGAATTACCTCGTGCCGGAGAGTTATGCCCCGCACCAGCATGTGATTGCCCTCGACGCGACGCAGTGAGGTGAAGAGATGAATACAGTAACACTAACCGTCAAGCAGCAGCCCGAGATCATCCTGGAAGCCGAATGCATAACCCCGGATTCTTTCGCTGGAAAGAAAGTGGCCGAGATCGAGAAGCTCCCTGTGTACCAGGGTAAACAGAGCAGTACACTTGGAGAATACTTCAAGGTCGCCGGCAAAGCGGGACCGACTGCGGCCGAGACCCAGATCGTCGTCAACGGGGACTGCTCCCGTGTCAAGTATATCGGGATGAAGATGTCCGCCGGCGAAGTCGTCGTGAACTCGAGTACCGACATGTACACCGGGGGCTGGATGAAGGGCGGGAAGCTCGTCGTCAACGGCGATGTCCACTCGTTCTGCGGCCTTGGCATGGAGGGCGGGGAGTTCATCATCAACGGCAATGCCGGCAATTTCCTCGGCGCCTCCTACCGCGGTGACTGGCGGGGGATGCAGGGCGGCCTTATCCGCGTGAAGGGAAATGTCGGGAGCGATATAGGGACATTCATGAACGGCGGTGAGATGATCATCGAGGGGAACGCCGATATCCATATCGCGACCCACGCGGAAGGCGGGAGGATCGTCATCAAGGGCAACGTCAACCGGCGGATCGGGGGCCAGATGGTCAAGGGCGAGGTGATTGTCTTTGGTGCCGTGAACGTGATGATGCCAGGGTTCCACTATAACCAGGACGTCGAGCTCACCGTCGACGGTGTCACGGCAATGTTCCAGGAATACATCGGTGACCTCGGCGAGCGCCACCCGAAAAGGAAAGGCGAGCCCGTCTACGGCAAGCTTTACCTGAAAAAATAATTTTTTTCACCCCGGGGCCTCGGGAGCCCTGCACGCAAAACTGCATTTTTTTGTGGGAGTTCAGCGGACTCGAGCTGTCTTATGCGGGTTCCATCGATGGCCTGTCTTCCGAAGATTAGCGACGGGCCTTAAGTGGCCTCGCCGAATATCATGGCATGCATCTCCTTCCGGAACGCATCGAATTCGAGCTCGTCCAGCTGCTCAGGGAGGAGGCTCCCGCTCGATGCCTGCCGGTGGATCCAGTTGATGATGCGTTCGACGACCCTGATTACGTCCTCTTCCGAGTTGACCGTGATGAGGTGGCGGCCGATCATGGGGTGGCGACCGCGGTGCCCCCCGACAGTGATCTTGTAGGTCGGATCGTCGCCCTGGATGATGTGGAAGGGGCATGGCATGATGCAGAACCCGCATTCCATGCACCGGTCCTTGTGAAGGACGATGATTCCGTTCACCACTTCGATCGCCTTCTCCTTGCAGTAGAACGTGCACGTCCCGCAGCCTGTGCATAGGCCGGGGTCCCGTATCGGTTTTCTCGTCCCTGTGATCCCGATCTCGTTGAGCCGCTCGCTCGTGCACCCGTTCGGGCAGGCTGATATGGCAATGCGGACTTTCACCGGGAGTTCCCTGCCTAAAAACCGCTTGTCGAGCTCCATGGCAAGCCCTATGCTGTCGATGTTCGCGAACTTGCAGTGGCGGGTTCCCAGGCATGCCGTGACATTGACGACCTCCTCCCTCTCGGCGCCCAGGGGTGTCCCGTTCTTCTGGAGGTCGGCAAGGAGGCCGTTGAGCCTCGAGGGGTCGACGTGGGGCAGCTCGATTGTCTGCCGCGTGGTGAGGTGCAGGTCCTCTACGCCGTATTTCCTGGCAATTTTACCTATCGCGCTGATCTGTTCGGGTTTTATCATCCCGGCCGGGATTCGGAGCCGGACGATGCAAAAGTCGGGATCGCGCTCTGTGATTATCCCTCCCCTGGTGGAAAGGCCCGTGTTGTCAGGTATTCGGCGGGGCATCTGGATACAGTTTTTTTCTGCGGCCCGATAAAACGATCCTTCATAACAACATGGAAATATCCCCAAGTCCCACTAGATGGTATGACCCGTGAGTCAGAATACATGGAAGCCTTTTTCGGGGTCGAACTGAACCAGAAATTCAGCGATTGCATCAACGAGATCAGGGAGGTCGAGGACAACCTGAAAGAACTGTCGCGGAACATCGCGAAGTTCCTGACGCCGCTCCCGGAAGAAGAGCTGAAAGGCAGCATAAAGGAAAGCCGTGCTTCTGCATACGAGTTGTCCCAGCAGCTCAAGGACATCAGGTCTTTCCTGGAGTTCTACTTGAGATCGGACCAAAGTTCCACGCATATCATCCTCGAGCGCGACACCTACATGAAGATCTACCAGATCTTCAAGTGGGACGGGCATGACGTCCGGGACCTGAAGGGCTGGATCCGGGAACTCCGGGAACTGTGCTCGAAGATCGGGCTCCACACGGAGGACCTCCTGGACTTCTCGAAACTCACTGCCCGGCCGGTCCCCGACGACGTGAAGAAGTACCCCGTTTATGCAGTTGACCGGCAGGGGTACTGCCTGACCGGCCCCCAATACGACCGGGTCGTCCATATCGAGGAGATACGCGAGGAGATGACAGGAGGCCCCGCCTGATCGTAGTTCCCACCCATGATCAGGCTGTTTTCAATCATCCCTCCCGGGAACCTTCCCTCTTCTCCTGCCGCACGCTCTTTTTTTAACTGCGTGTAACAAGGAGCGGAACTTCCATCCGTCGCTGTCCAACCCGTTTTCCGGGTCATCCGGGAGCCGGGGGGATACGCCGTGCCCCTGGCTGAGGGGCTTTCTGATATGTTTCCCGGGTCCGCCCCGAAAAAAAGGGTGGATGGTCTTTTTTAGTCGACGGCCGCAAGGCTGACGCTGAAGAACTCCGCAGAAGAGAGGTCCAGGTCCTGTTCTGCCGTGTCGGAAACGATCGCCGGGTTCTGCCGGACGACCCTGAAGACAACGGCGCCGTCCGGCAGGGCCGGGTCCATCGGGACGTCAACGTCCTTCTGGATGACGAACCGCGCAGGATCGAGGTTCGCGGCGTAGTAGTCCTGGAACGCCGCCCGCTCCTCGCCGGGGATGGTGACCCAGTCGGCCGCCTCGGCGACGGTCACGTCGTTGGGGACCCAGCCGTATCCGGGCAGGTAGTACTCAGCCCAGAAGTGGGTGCCTGGCTTCTCTGAAAGGAGCATCTGGTAGCCCCCGATTGCCCTCGCGGGGATCCCGAGCGAACGGCAGAACGCGGCAAAAAGCATGCTCTGGGTGCCGCAGTCGCCGTGGCCGGTCTCGAACATGTAGGTGGACTCGGCGACCTTGGGCTCCCGGGCATCGAGCGAGGCATGCGGGACGTGGCTGTAAGGGTAGGTCCGGATGATGTAGTCGTAGATCCTCTGTGCCTGCAGGTGGGGGTTCGTCTCGTTCCCGACGATCTCGAGTGCTCTCTCCCGGATTGCATCCGTGACCTCGATGTTCCGCCCGGAGGCGGTGTAGTGCAGGTACCCGGGGTCGCTCGTGTTGTACTCTCCGACCTTCGCCGGGTCGATATCCCCAAAGACCTGTTCATAGGATGTAAACCCGATATCCGCCGAGAGGACAAGGTCCCCGTTGACCGCACCGGCAGGGACCTCGTAGTAGACGTAGCCGATCTCTCCCGTTGTAACCGGCCCGGCGGCGATGAACCCGGGGTTCGAGAGGTTCGTGACGGTGACGCCCCTCTGCGACTCCGTCTCGACCGGGAGCGGGAGCCAGATCTTCAAGACTCCCGACCGGGGGAGCAGCTCGAACGGTATCTCGAGCCGCTCGACCCCCTCGTAGCGCACCGGGTCCACGTACGGCCCGGCCACCCCGGGCTGCTCACCGGCGAGTGCATACCGGGCGACGTAATCGAAGTCGAGGGTCGTCCCGGATGCCTTCTGCATCTCGGCCGGGTGGGCGTAGAGGTAGTTGCCAGCTACGTCGAAGAAATAGAACGTCTCGTTCTCCGAGACGATCGCCTGGGCGTGGTTCCCGAGCCAGTCCTTTATGTCCTCGCCGGTGATGCCCGGGACCTTCTCCCGCAGTGCCGCCTCTGCGGCCGCAGCGTCCAGCGGATACTCGATATACGTCCTGTTCGCCCGGAACATGGCGTCCCTGGCCGCCCTGGCCTTGCCTGGGTCACCCGCGTCCTTGTAAAGGGCATAGGCTTCTGCAAAGCGTTCTTCGGCGGTCCGGTAGTTCGCGTTCGCGTACTCGGCAAGTCCCCGGGCGTACGCCTCGTCAGCCAGCGAGGGAACGGACGCATTGGCAACCGCCTGTTCCGCGGGCGTGGTGGTGCATCCCGCCGCAAGAAGGAGGAGGAAGAGCGCAGATACGGCCATGAATACAGTTGTGGGAGGATAGTCCATAGGAGTGGGGATACGCGGACCATAAAAAAGGTTTTTATTTCGACTGGACGACCTCCCGGCATTGCCGACGACCGGGAGGCACTATTTCGCCATGGAATGGCGGGAGCGGCGCACCCCGCGATTGATATCTGCTCCGGCTCCGGTAAATCCCAGGGTGAGCACGGGTTGTCCACCAGAACAGGCCTGAGACGGTTGTCAATGTACCGCGTGCTGGTCCATCCGGCAGACGACCGGTGGTGCACCCTGCCCGGGTCACTCCCGGGACCGCTCTCTATCCAACTTCACCCTCAGCTCCTTCGCATGGCCGATAAGGTATTCGAGCTCGGCGAGTTCCCCGGCACTCCCGCAGGCGCCCCTGCTGCATGCCTCGTCGTGCAGCCTCCGGCACTCCTGTTCGAGCTGCCCGAGCTCCTCCACCGTGTACCGGTGATACCGGGCCAGGATGTCCCCGTACTTCCTGGTGAACGCGGAGATCTCCCCGAGGAGTGCACGCCTATCCCCCCTCGGCGCCGGCGGGCCGGCGGTGCACCGGGTGGTCCCGCGTGAGTCACGTTCCATGGTACTTCTCCCTTTCCCACGGGGGGAGTTAGCCTTTTTGGGGGCCTGCAGTGAAGGAGGATCGATGCACAGGGGTGCATACAAACAAATGCCCGTTCAGCCCGCTGTTAAGCCTGGATTAAAAAAAAGGGAGGGGCGGTTCAGAAGTATGTCCCTGTCTTTTCGAACGCTTCCCGCCGGTCATGCGCCATTTGCAACAGCATCTTCTCTATCTCCGGGTTGCCGAGGAAGTACCCCTGCCAGAGCTGGGTGTATGGCTCCTCGGGCACGACGATGATCCCCCTGTGCTCGGCGACCCGGTCCAGGATGAGCGATGCCGCCTTGTCGACGGGGTACGCATCGGCCGGGATCCTCAGCTCGCCGCGGGCCTGCCCGTCGATCCCCTTGTTGAAGATCGGGGTCGCGATGTTCGCAGGGCAGACCGTCGAAAAATGGAGGCCCTTCTCTGCATATTCGTACTTCAGGGACTCGGTCAGGCCCGTAACGGCGTACTTAGTGAGGCAGTAGAGCGCCTGGAACGGCGGCGGGACGATGCCTGCTATCGAGCTGGTGTTCACGATGTGCCCGGACCCCTGCCTGAGCATGATCGGGACTGCTGCGTGGACACCGTATACGACGCTCCAGATGTTGGTGTCGATGATCGTCTTCCAGTCCTCGAGGGTTGCCATCTCGAAGGGCATCGTCCCCCCGACCCCCGCGTTGTTGAAGAGGAAGTCCAGCCTCCCAGCCTTTGCTGCCGTCCCCTCGATACCCCTCTGCACCTGCTCCTGGTCCGTCACGTCCATGACGAGCTGGCGCACCCTGTCGCCGTGTCCGGCGAGCTGGCCGGCAGCCTTTGCTACCTTTTCCGGGCTGCGCCCCGCCATGTAGACGGTCGCCCCCCTCTCCAGGAGTCCTTCGCTGATCGCATACCCGATCCCGGAGTTCGCACCGGTGACGATGCATACCCTGCCCTTGTAATAATCCGAATCGACCATGGTCCTCGTCCTGCCTGCCCTTATACGATCACCCTCGCGCCCATCGCATGGAGGACTGCCCTGCCCTCCATCAGTACCGCCTGTTTCACCCGTTTCATCGGCAGGGACGCGAGG
>JAPXNX010000010.1:0-14884 GCA_033811795.1 Methanolinea sp.
GGTGATGATCTTGTCCTCACACCAAAGGCAATTGGAACCAGATGAATAAACGATCTCTGTGCCAGATCCAGAACTGTTCTCGCGACGATTCGCGATCCGACACAGAAAGGTTATAAATGTCTCTAACGAGATCTGAACAATACCGGTTGGGGTATCTTCAGAAGGGAAGGAGTGTATCATGCAGAACCGTCAATCACATCGATTTCATACCGCCCTTTCCATGATGCTATGGATTCTGTTTTTCGGATTTTGCGTCCTGGAACTGGTCTACATCCCCCTCTTCGGCGTCGATGGCACGGGGGTGCCTGTCCCCCGGTGGCAGATGAGGCCGTCCGATCTCATCTGCCATATGGTCCATTCCGTATCCCCCACTCTTGTGGAGCCGATACAGATCCTCCTTTTCTGGGGAATCGGATTCGGGGCTTATTTTGGATTCCGCACCATCTCGAAAAAAACTGTACTTGACAATACTGCAAGGCTGCAGGTCTTCAACACAATCCGGGAATTCCCTGGCATTCACTTTTCGGCGCTTCGTGACCGGACCGGTTTGAACCGGGGGACACTCCGCTACCACATCTCCATCCTGTCACTCGCCGGAAAGGTCGATTGCTTCCAGGATGGAATATTCTCACGGTATGTTACCAGCGAGAGGAGTATGTCAGCATACGACCGTATCGTGGCATCCAGGTTCCAGAACGGACCCGACCGGAAGATCCTAACCTACCTTCTCGATCACCCGGATTCGTCCCAGCGTGACATTGCCGGGGCTCTCGGTGTCGTACCATCGGTGGTGAACAGCCGGATACGGCAACTGTATGATGAAGGGATTGTTGCGATGGAGCGTCTCGGCAGGAGCACACAGGTAGCCCTGACAGATAACGCTGTCGATGTGATCAGGAGGATCCAGAGTAAAGGAATACAGCCTGATCAGATTCCAGTCCTGGCTCCTGAAATACCGGGATAAAAGAACTTTCTACCGGTGCTTAACCCCTGCAGAAGACCATGGTTCCCTGGGAACATCCTCTGTACCGATTCCTGGAAAATCCATCGAGCCTGGCGTTCGTTCGTGTTCCTGCACAGAGATCGTTTAAATGATCCTATCGATGTCTCACAGGGCACTCATGCCTAAGAGATGAGACATGTCACCAGAACTGAAAACAGCAATTCCAGTTTGTATCCTGGCACTTGCTGCACTGATATTGGTTATCACCCCCTGTGCCGCAGGAATTCATATCCAGGCGAGTCACGGCATCGTGCTTGCAAAAGGAGACCCCCTCATAATCACCGGGGACGGCTACCACAATGGATCTGCCATCCTGTGGGGGACAGGATATTCATTCCTCGACAGCAAGGTTGTCAATGCGTCCCCGACTGGAACAATATTGTGGACATTGGACTCGGAGACAACCCAAACATTCCATAGCGGCCCCTTTATGATTATAGTAGAGGACCCGGGACAAGACCGGAACTACTCGACCTCGGCGAACGTCTCGGCCGGAAAATTTCGTATAATATCGGCTGATGGTACACCCATCTTCGAAACAGAGGTTCAGGCTATCAACACCTCCGCCGCTCTGGAACTTGCAAATCTCCTGGAGGACCAGATCAACGGGAGCAGCAGTGACGATTCGTGTGTGGTCCGGACAGTCTATGTAGAAGAGCCCGCATTGCATCTTTCGACCGTGGAGATGGGTAGTGCCCTGGTAGTTCCCTCAGGAGAGGACGTGCTAGTGAACGGTACCATGAACGTGGCACAGGAAAATCTGATAACAGCGAGGATGTATGATACGGATGTGATCGAGAGGACAGGCAAGCGCATCCCGGTCCGGCCTGCCACGGTCGTTGCGACGGGGAGAGGGGCTTGGCAAAATACCTGGGAATATACCCTCGATACCGCAGGACTGGAACCAGGGGAATACCTGGTCGAGGTCGGATGGAATCGATCGCACGTATCAGGACAGAATGCCTTCATTCTCATGGTCACCGGAAATGAGAGTATAATGGATAAAATGCTGAAGGAGTTATTGTGGAGAACTCCGAAATTTTTCGGATGTGTGTGACCTCTCGGGTCGCTGTGGCCAGTCCGGCTCCGCTGATGCGTCGCCGTCCCCCCTCTCACCCCGGCCTCTCGTCGCTTACGGGACCGGCACAGCTACGGTCCCACGCTTCTCGCCCTCCGGATTGGCCTCCTCCTCTCCCTGGGGAGAGGCAGTGATTATGAGGAGAGCCCTTCGGGCCAGAATCGGTGTACAGGGATCTTTAAGACCGCCCGGTTGACTTCCTGGACGGGTAAACAAAGCGAGAGCGGAGCGACCGGCCGGGAGAGTCAAGCCTGTCGTGCCGTCAACATCTCCGGTCCACTCCTGCCAGCGAAGCGGAGGCCATCACCGAACGAGAGTGAGGGCGTCGCCGGAGCGAAGCGATATCAGGGCCCCGGTCAACCTGCCGCAGGCCGAGTGCGTCGCCGGAGCGAAGCGGGCAGTGAGAGACGCCCTGAAATCCCCTTGTTTTCTCTTTAAATACAAAATACGGGAGAAAAAAGCCAGGGCATGCTGCGGGTGGGAGGTAGAACGGAGCGTTTAATGCGCCCCGATTGAAGGCCGCGCATGCTGTGACGTTCGACCGTGCTCATCTCCGCTCCCTCTGTCCGCTGCTCTCGCGTCCGGTGCTCCTCCAGAAAGTTTCGTTCGCACCGTCTCCCTGATTCTCCTTACTAGAGCGGGTATGAGAGAGAGGTTCGTGGAAAGAGCCCAACTTGGCGGGTGCGGAGAAAGGGGATACTGGGCTTATCCCCTGGCACAACGCACGGGCGGGGAGTGGTGGTTCAGCATGCAGGAGAAAGATATCATAGATATATCTACCAGTTCTCATCTAAATAAATAAACTGACGTTTCTGGAGAAAGTATTTAGAATTTCAATATAATTATAAATCAAAATTAATGGGGAATCAGTATGGTGAAAACACGATCCAAGGTAAAAAGGAAATGTCCCCCGAAAGGTTGTTATCATTCCCCTCGGGCGGGTGATGGGTATGGACGATACACATTCCTTCTTTTCATAATTCTTCTGATTGTTGGAATGGCTCATGCTGCGGAGCCTTCTTTGGAACCAACCCAGAGAGACCTCGACTGTATGATTTACGTCACTCCGGACTTCCAGGTCCTCCCCGCCTCTTCATTCTCCCTGCAGGAGGGGATTGCTGTATACAAATGGATGTGTGACGGCCACCTGGCAGGAGTAATCCCCAGGGGTGATGGATACCAGGTCACCATCCGCCACGACACCGGAATCCTTGAGACGCGATACTTCTCCGAATTTTCCAACGGTCAGCCGTTCTGCCCCCCGGCCCCTGGGTGCAGGAGATGGGCATATGCTTTGAACGAGGAAGAGGTTGCACAGGCCAAGCAATATTATGGGCAGGAGATGTCGTGGCTTGACCTGATCAAGGCAGTAGCTCCTGAAGAGTACGGGTATATGGACTACACTTCACGTGCGGAGACGGCGTACCGGAATGTTCAATGGCCTGACAATCCGAATGGCTTTGTCATTCCCTGGACCCTGGCATACCACCATTGCTCTATAGCCAGCCATTACAGCCCGGCTGAGGTCGGCTCCCTGTTCCCTGACCTGAGCGCCGAATCTGTGGGGAGAAGGTCCCTGGAAGGTCCCGGTTGGAAGATCGAAGTCGTGATTCAGGAGCCGAAGGACCAGTATGGGAATCACTATTCCTCCATGCTGGATTTTTACCGGGTGCAGTACCCCGATGTGTATGCGTCGCTGTCATCATCGGAACGGCGGGAACTCGAGTCCCAGCCGCCCCGGGTGGGATATGTGAATATTCTGACCACCCCTGACCGGGAACAGCAGGAAATATTGCGGACGATCTGGGGGACCGAGATCACCAACGAGGAGTACTATACACTCCTCTGGCCTGAACTCTGGGATACCCTTCCAGCGTGGTTTAAGGAATCCGCGTGGACGGACAACCTCTACCGGTGGCAGGAACCTGACCCTGAACATGGCACGGTTCCAAGTGATTACATTCTTCCTGAGGACCGTCTCCCTCCCTTCTCATATCTTCCTACCAGTCAGACAATCCAGCCTGTCAGAGGGATTAAGGAAAAGCCTCATGACATGAAATTCAACGTAATATCCCCAATCACCCCTAATGCCCAGATCTCTTTTGATCCCCAACCCAACCGTTCCACATTACCCGCCATATCCAGAATAAAGAATCAAACAAATGCATCTGGCTTGTCTGTGGAGGGGATAAGGGAAGTGAATGCTGTGAAAGAGTCGCTTTCACAGGTTTCGGGGCAGTTTCCCTTGAATACTCCCACGAAAATGACCCCCTTCATTACCTCCAGTTCCCGGATGAATATATCTTTTGACGTGATAAAACAGCGGAAGATTCCCGAAAGGGCTGTTAACCTTGGCGCGATAGAGATCTAATCTCTATTTTAATGAAAACGATGCTTACCACACCTTGCGGACCATTGTGATGGATCGCTTCGGTGCTATGCCAAGAAATAGCGCAGACGCTCAGTGAGTCGCGGTGTTCGACCTCGTGCTGATACACTCGGTAACCGGTCTGCATGGGCCGCTACGGCCATCCACTCCCCCGGCCTCTCGTCGCTTGCAGGGGGGGCACTGCTACCCCCTTCGCTCCTCGCCCAAGCGGGACGGCCTCCTCTTCTCCCAAGGGAGAGGCAGTGAGCAGGAATGATGCCCTTCGGGCCATAGCTCCTCTGGGGCATTCGGTGGAATATCACAGCGTCTCATGCAACAGCGACGAACGGTCCGTGGAACGGTCCGTGGAACGGTCCGTGAGGAGCGGGACGGTGCAGCCGGTGATGAGGAGCCTGCGACGAAATAACGGGCGTCAGTATCCCACCAATCCAGGAAGAGAGAGCAGGGAGACGGTGCCGAGCATGGTCGACCGTCAACAATCTCCAGGCAAGCGAGGAACAGCGAAGCGGAGGCCACCACCGAACGAGAGTGAGGGCGTCGCCGGAGCGAAGCGGGCAGTGAGAGACGCCCTGAAATCCCCTTGTTTTCTCTTTAAAGACAAAATACGGGAGAAAAAAGCCAGGGCATGCTGCGGGTGGGATCCGAACCCACGACCTCCAGATATCTCAGATGATGGGCGCTTCGTTTCCTGCTCAAAACCCTATGAGTCTGGCGCCCTAACCAGCTAGGCCACCGCAGCGCACGAAAGTGCATATAAAAAACGCAGTATACGCTCTTAAAGATTCTGTTTTGGAGCAAAAATGGGAGAAGTGGGTTTTCTCTTACTTCTCCTGCTGGCTCCGGATATAGACGTTGACCGCCCCGGTGATGGCAGCGATCTGCTTGCCCTGTCGGAGGGACGCGGCGAGCGTCTGCATCCGTGCCTCTTCCTCGCGGACGTAGCGGGCGAGTGTCTTTGACATGTGCTCCTCCTCGAGGAAATGGGTATGGGTATCGCCCTCAACGAAATGCGGGTTGTGCATGATGGCGTGGTGGAGGGGAAGCGTCGTCTTTACCCCGACGATGATGTACTCGTAGATCGCCCTCCGCATCCGGGCGATCGCCTCCCTCCGGTCAGCACCCCAGGCGCAGAGCTTGGCGATCATCGAGTCATAAGTCGGGGGGATGGAGTACCCCATGTGGATCCCGGAGTCGACCCGGATACCGGGGCCTCCGGGAGAGCGGTACCGGAGGATCTTGCCCGGGTCGGCGGTAAAGTTGTTGAGCGGGTCCTCGGCATTGACCCGGCACTCGATAGCATGGCCCCGGATTGTCACGTCCTCCTGGTCGAACGGGATCGATTCGCCGGCTGCAACCGCGATCTGCTTCTTGACGATGTCCCTTCCCGTGATGAGCTCGGTCACCGTGTGCTCCACCTGGAGGCGCGTGTTCATCTCCATGAAGTAGTAGTCCCCGTCGGAGTACAGGAACTCGACCGTCCCGGCGTTGGTATAGTCGGAGGCGCGTGCAACCGCAATAGCGGATGCCGCCATCCTCTCGCGGAGTTCGGGCGTCATGATCGGGCAGGGGGCCTCCTCCACGAGCTTCTGGTGGCGCCTCTGGATCGAGCACTCCCTGTCGTAGAGGTGAACGATGTTGCCGTGCTCGTCGGCGAGTACCTGGAACTCGATGTGCCGGGGCTTCTCCAGG
Organism: Methanolinea sp.; assembly: GCA_033811795.1. Lineage (GTDB taxonomy): Archaea > Halobacteriota > Methanomicrobia > Methanomicrobiales > Methanospirillaceae > Methanolinea_A. Next base: position 6,160 of record JAPXNX010000010.1, read on the forward strand.
TACTTCTCGATGAAGACCGTTGCATCCCCGAAGGCAGACTGGGCGATCCGCTGACCGGCCTCGATGGCCGCCTTGAGGTGGTCTTCGTCCTGGACGATGTGCATCCCGATCCCCCCGCCGCCTGCGCTCGCCTTCACGATCACCGGGTACCCTATCCGGGCTGCAACTTCGCAGGCATCGTCCAAATTGTCTATCCCTCCCTCTGTCCCGGGCAGGACAGGGACCCTGGCCTCCCGCATCATCCTCTTGGCCTCGACCTTCGAGCCCATGGCCTTGATCGTCTTCCAGGACGGCCCGATGAAGATGACGTCCTCCTCCTGGCAGAGCTTTGCAAACCGGTAGTTCTCGGCGAGGAACCCATAGCCGGGGTGAATAGCCTCGGCCCCCGATTTTTGGGCGATATCGATGATCCTCTCCATGTTGAGATAGCTCTTTGCCGGGGGAGCCTCCCCGACCAGGAATGCCTCGTCTGCATACTTCACGTGGAGGGCGTCCGAATCGACAGTGGAATAGATGGCGACCGTATCGATGCCGAGTTCCCGGCATGCCCGCATCACCCGGATCGCGATCTCTCCCCTGTTCGCGACAAGGATCTTCTCGAAATAGGTCATTTGACCACCAGGAGCACGTCCCCGCTCTGCACCGTGTCCCCGGTATCGACAAAGATCTCCATCACTCTCCCGTCGACAGGGCTGTTGATGGGGTTCTCCATCTTCATCGCTTCGAGCACGAGGAGAATGTCGCCCTTCTGGACCTGTGCACCGCGGCTGGTGAGGATCTTGAGGACCATCCCCTGCATGTGGGCCTTGATACCGCCCGGGATGTCTCCCCGCGGGATCTTCTCCTGCACGGTCGCTGCCTGGGCGACGGAGCTCCCCCCTACCGAGACGATCCGGACGGAGAAGACCTCGCCGTCAACCTCGACCTCCATCGCACCTGGGATGGCTGGAACGTCCGGTGCCGGTGCCTTCTTTGCCGGGATCTCTTCAGGCACCCTCTCGCCTTTCAAGAAGGAGGGGGCGATCGCCGGGTACAGGATGTAGGTCAGGACGTCCTCTTCTTTCCTGATCACCCCTTCGGCCATGGCCTGGGCCTTCATCTTCTCGTAAACAGGTTCGAGGAGGTCTGCCGGCCGGACGGTGATCACCGGCTCGTCACCGATGATGATCTTTCTTATCTCTTCCGGGACCGGGGCCGGCGGTCTCCCGTAGAGGCCCCGCACGTAGTCCTTGACCTCGTTCGTCACGTTCCTGTATCGCTCTCCACCGATGAGGACATTGAAGACAGCCTGCGTGCCGACGATCTGGGACGTTGGCGTTACGAGCGGGGGGTATCCAAGATCGCTCCTCACGCGGGGGATCTCCTGGAACACGGCGTCGAGCTTATCGAGGGCATCCTGCTCCTTGAGCTGCGAGACGAGGTTCGAGATCATCCCCCCTGGGAGCTGGTATAAGAGGACGTCGCTGTCTACACGCTCGGAGATGGGGTCGAGGATGCCTGCATACTTCTCCCGGATCTTTTGGCACTCGTTCCGGACCTCCCTGAGCCTGCGCAGGTCAATCCCAGTGTCCCGCGGGGTCCCATCCAGTGCTGCCACAACACTCTCTGTCGGGGGCTGCGACGTGCCCATGGCAAACGGGGACATCGCCGTGTCAAGGATGTCGACGCCAGCCTCGATCGCTGCCTGGTAACTCATGGGAGCAATTCCGCTCGTGCAGTGGCAGTGAAGGTCGACAGGGATATCGACCTTGTCCTTGATCCGCGTGACCAGGTCGTATGCGGCGTCCGGCATGATCAGTCCGGCCATGTCCTTGATGCAGATGGAGTCGCAGTCGAGTGCGTGGAGTTCTTCAGCCATCGCTGCAAACTTCTCGTTCGAATGGACCGGGCTCGTCGTGTAGCATATCGTGCCCTGCAGGTGCGCCCCTGTCTCCTTCACCCGCTTCATGGCCCGGGTCATGTTCCGTATATCGTTGAGGGCGTCGAAGACGCGAAAGATGTCCACACCGTTCTTGTGGGCAGCGTCCACGAACCGGTCCACTACGTCGTCGGGGTAGTGGCGGTAGCCTACCAGGTTCTGGCCGCGGAGGAGCATCTGGATCGGGGTCTTTTTGAGCTCTTCCTTCAGCATCCGGAGCCGCTCCCACGGGTCCTCGACAAGGTACCGGATGCTCGTATCGAAGGTAGCGCCGCCCCACGCCTCGACCGAGAAGAAGCCAACGTCATCGATGAGCCGTGCAAGAGTGAGCATGTCCCCAGTGCGCATCCGGGTCGCAATCAGCGACTGGTGGGCGTCTCTCAGGGTTGTATCTGTGATCGCAACCTTTCCTGCACGGGAAACACGCATCTGGTAACCTCCGGGCTTGGCGGCAGCTCGCCGGGGAGACAACAGCTAAACCTCTAAAACCTTCATTGTACTAGTATAAAAAATTCTCCGACTGGTAAAAATGCGGTGATTACAGCTGCAATAGCTGCAACTGTCACGACGATATCGCGTCCCGATGCCTCGAACCGGGTACAGCACGACCCGCCCTGGGAGTAGCCCCTGGCCACGAGGAGATCTGCCTGGTCATACGCCCGCCGGAGGGCGCCGTAGAGCAGCCCTGCAGAGAGGGGGACGATGCATCGGAGCCTAATGGGTATTCCCTTGAGAGAAAACGCCCAGGTGGCCTTCTCGACCTCGCTCTCCAGGGCCCGGAGGCTGACGAGGGAGATCTCGCCTGCAAGCCCGCAGTCGAATCCGGTTCGCCCCCCGAGGAGCCACGTGCATACCCCGAGGAACTCGCCAGGTGCCTGGTCCTGGTACGCAAAGATTGCAATCAGGAGTACGACTGCAATGCGGAAACTGTAGTATGCCCAGTTTCCACCCGTGACGAGGAGGACGAGGGATACTGCAACAAGAGGCAGGAAAACAATGAGCGGCCACCGCGATCGCCAGAGGTGCGCCGGGCCTTCGACCGTGCACACCCACCATGCAAACGCTAGGACTGCCCCCTGTACAGATGCAAAGGCGACGGCTGATAGTGCGATGACAGCAAGGAGCCTCAATCGCGGGTCCTGCATGCCGCCTCCCTGATGTCATCCCGGGCAACGTTCCGGGGCAGCCGACCTGCTGCAATAAGGGCCTTTATCGCGGGCGGGGCACCCTGCCAGGAAGCAATTGCCCCGGGGACCCGGCCCCGGCAGGAAAGCGTGTGCCCGTCAAACTCCCAGATCATGTCCACTCGGGGGAGGAAATGTCTCTCGTGGGTGCACAGGATGACGACCCCCGTCCGTCCCCTCTCCCCGATCTCACTGCAGACCCACTGCCTGCCGGCACAGTCGAGGGCTCCGAACGGCTCGTCCAGGACGAGGAGGTCATCGTCCCGCGATAGGAGACAGGAGAGAAGAAGCTTCTTCAGCTCGCCCCGCGAGAGGGAGAACGGGTCGTCTCTGCCCCGTCCGGAGAGTCCCGCCCGTGCGAGGACTTCCTCTGCCTGGACACCGAACGAGGCTGTCTCCTCGTTCACTGTTCTGCATGTCAGGTGCCACTCCGGGAACTGGTAGAGGAGCATGGACCGTGATATCCCCCTCTTTTCGATCGACCCCTCGTCAGGTTGAAGGAGCCCTGCTGCAAGGTGTGCCAGCGTCGACTTGCCAGCACCGACCATTCCAGTCACGAGGTGGACGCCCGGGGAGAAGGTCCCGGAGGCACGGATCGATACCTCTCCCCGCTTCACGGCGACCCTGTCGAAGACGAGTTCCATTCCTCCAAACTCCAGGACGGCGGGTACCAGCAGGTGCCGATCAATAGAGGGAAGACAGCCTGCGGCGCCCCTGCATACCTGACTCTCCCCTGATCGAGGAAGACCACGCTATCTGCAGATGCGGCAATGTCCATGTCCTGAGTGCACCAGACGACATAGGGGAGATGCATCTTCCGGATGCAGGCCTCCACGTAGGCCGCAGTCTCCCAGTCGAGATGAGAGTCCCACTCGTCGAGAACAAGCAAGGTTGGTTTTGCGACCACAGCAGTCGCGAGGGCGCAGAGCACCTGCTCCCCGCCAGAGAGGGTTCGGACCTCGCGTGAGAGGAGCCCCCCTATCCCAACGGAACTGGCGGCACGTGATACGGACCTCTCCACCTCTCCGCAGGAAGAGTGCCTGAACCAGAGGGGGGAGGCAAGTTCCTGTGAGACGAGAGTGAACAGGGCGTTCTTCCCCGGGAACTCGTGCACGAAACCCCTCTCCATGCTCGATGGGTCCTGGCCGTCGACGAGGACAGATCCCTTTTCCGGTTCGCAAATCCCTGCAATGAGCCGGAGCAGGGTCGTCTTTCCGCTCCCGTTCGGACCCGTGACGACAGATAAACCGCGGTCGATGGCAAGATCCGGAACGGAGAGGATACCGTGGCAGAGCCCTTCGACTTTTATCACTTCACTATCCCCCAGTCACCAGGAGCACGCACAATGCGGGAGACCCTGGCATTCACGGTGTGAGCTGCGAATGCCTTGAGCAGGTCGCCGGGGATGAACGGGACCGCCCCGGCGAGGACCGCTGCAGGAAGGGAGAGGCCGGACGAAAACGCGAGCCACGCTATGCCGCATGCATAGTAGATGGATGCAGCCGCTCCCATTCCTGCCCACTGCACAGCCGAGCTGCGCCGTTCGAAGCACAGGCCGGAGACGATCGCGGCAGGGACAAAACCGAGGAGGAAACCCCCTGTCGGCCCGAGAAAGACTCCGATTCCGGCCGCTCCATTGTGGAAGACCGGGAAGTTGAGGGCCCCGAGCAGCAGGTAGAGCAGGACAGGTGCGGCCGCATACCTCCCCATGGACCCTGCAGCGAGGAAGAGGAAGAGAGTCTGGAGAGTCAGGGGAACGGGGACGAACGGTATCGAGATCCAGGACCCCGCCGCGAGGAGCGCTGCAAAGGTACCGGTATGGGCGATGAAGAGGGGTCTCTCCCTTCCGGAAAGCATCGTCAACCAAGAAAATTTTCCCGGTTGACCAGTTAACCCTACCGCTGGATGCAGTCCCCGGCGATCACGCGCTCGATCTTTCCACTGTCCTTCCGGACCAGCAGCGCACCGAACTCGTCGATATCGATCGCCTCGCCTTCGAAGCTCGACTTCAAGGTGTTGACCTGGACCCTGCGTTCCAGGGTGCAGGAGAGGCTCTTCCACTCCCTGGTGATCGATTCGAACTCGCCGGCCTCGAGGAGCATGTAACGGCTCTCGAACTCTCTCAGGATCCTGGCCAGGAGAGCTGGCCGGTCGATATCATGACCAACTTCCAAGCTGACGGAAGTGACAGAACTGGGGATGTGCGAGAGGTCCTGGGGCGAGACATTTGCATCGACACCAATGCCGAGCAGGGCGTAGTTGACCTTGTCAGCCTCGGCTGATATCTCGAGGAGGACCCCTGCGACCTTCTTGTCGCCGATGAAGATGTCGTTGGGCCACTTGATCAGGGCCCCCAGGTCGAACTCCTTGCGGAGTGCCCGTGCGATCGCGATCGATGCAGCCATCGTGATCATGAAGACCCTGTCGATGGGAATCAACGGCCTGATGATGATCGTCACCCAGATCCCGCCGGGTGGTGAGATCCATGACCGCCCGAGCCTCCCCATGCCGCCAGTCTGCTGCTCGGCTATGATGACTGTTCCGTGCAGCGTGGCAGGGTCCTCCTCCCGGATCATCTGCTTCGCTACCCAGTTCGTCGAGACCGTGCTCTCGTGGTACCGCATTGCCCTGCCCATCACGTTCGTCCGGAGCTTCTTGTGGACCTCGTAGGGTAGCAGCCGGTCGCTTCTCTTCTTGAGGCAGTACCCCTCGCGGTGAGTCGCCTGGATATCGTAGCCCATGTTGATCAGTTCCTTGATGTGCTTCCAGACTGCCGACCGGGATATACCGAGGACAGTGCTGATCTTCTCGCCCGAGACCGGGCCGTCACTTTTCTCTAGCACCTCAAGGACACGGAACGCAGCATCGTACATTGTCTTTACCTTTTGGACGCGGACTGCTCTGCGGGGAGCGGGCAGGGGTCCTTGCCGCAGACCTGCCGGAGAATCTCTGACTGGTGCTCCATCAGCGTGGCAAGGTCGAATATCCCCGTTATGTCCACAACACCGATGGCGCCGAGCACCTCGCCGGCTGAGTCACGTATGGGCGCCACGACAACTGGCACACCCTTGTAAGCCCCGGTCCCCGGAGTCGTCTTGAACAGCCTGTTCTCCCGGATGGCCTCTTCCAGGACCGGGCCTGTATAGTTCCTGTCCACCACGTACCCGTTCTCTATCCGGATACCGGGGCGACGGGCAGACCGTGCGGTGATGGGGAGCTTGTTCAAGAGTTCGTGGAGGGCGAGGGCAACCGGTTCGAGGTCTTCGGGGCCGCTGTCCACGGCGATAACATAGCGGTTCATGGACTGATCCTTACTCAATCCTGGACTTCGTTCACAATAATATTTCCGACGTACCGGAGCAGAATTGCCGGATGAATGCCTGCGACGGGTATTCGTGGACAGTGGTGACAACTGCCTCGCCGCTGCCGGCGCTGCACCGGATGAGGACTGCCCCGTCCGCTGTCCGTGCAATGACCTCGCAGTCATGTTCCGGGAAGAACCCGTCGCACTCGATAGCATTGGGGTCATATCCGGCAAAAAGGGATGTACAGGCATGGGACGAGGTGTACTCGATAACCCCCTCATGTTTTCTATGCGTGTAAAGTACCCGGAACGGGAGCCAGTCGTAGGCGTCCCTCCGGTCAGCACCCGGCCCGAAGACGAGCAGCCTGCCCCCGTTTTCGAGGAACTTCCTGATACGGGACGAGGACGCCCGGAGAGCAGGCAGGAGCCGCGAATAGGCGGGGTTGGCAAAGCCTGTCGGGACGATGATGGCACAGAACCTGCCCCGGAAGAACGGCGTTGCCAGCAGTTGGGGTGTGACGTGTTCGCATGAGACCCCGCATTCCTCGAGGACCCGGGAAAAGACGGTTTTTTCGTCCCAGAGAAGGCCGACCCGCGGCGTCACCCCTTGATCACCGCCAGGGGCTCGAGCCTGGCGACGAGCCGCGAGAGGCCGACCTCGTGGACGACCCGCACGACCTCGGCACTCGGCTTGTACACGTCCGGGGCCTCGTCTGCAATGGACGCATCGCTCGTGGCGCGGACGACAATACCTCTCTTCCCGAGGCTCTCGCGGATCTCCCTGCCGGTAATTCGCCGCTTGGCCTGCGTCCTGCTCATGACCCTCCCGGCACCGTGGCACGTGCTCCCGAACGTCTTTTCCACCGCGGTCCTGGTCCCGCACAGGACAAAAGACGGTGTCCCCATGCTGCCCGGGATGATCACGGGCTGGCCCACGCGGGAATAGAGAGACGGAATGCCGGGAGACCCCGGGCCGAACGCCCTCGTTGCACCCTTGCGGTGGACGCAGACACGCACCCTCTTTCCATCGACGAGGTGCTCCTCGACCTTCGCCACGTTGTGGGCGACGTCATACACGAGGCGCATCTCCCGCTGGGGAACACCGTAAAGGTCCTCGATGACCTTCCGCGTCCGGTGCATGATCACCTGCCTGTTTGCCCACGCGTAGTTTGCAGATGCGGCCATCGCCCCGAAATATGCCCGTCCTTCAGGGGAATCCAGTGGTGCGCAGGCGAGCTGGCGGTCAGGCAGGGTGATCCCGTACCGCTTTGTCGCCTCCTCGAGCACTCGGAGGTGATCTGTGCAGACCTGGTGCCCCAGCCCCCGGGACCCGCAGTGGATCATGATGCAGACCCGGCCCGGGACGAGGCCGTAGACGGATGCCGCCTCAGTGTCATATATCTCCCTGACCGCCTGCACCTCGAGGAAATGGTTCCCTGACCCAAGCGTCCCGCTCTGGGGAATGCCCCGGGTCCGTGCCTTCTCGGAGACAGCCCCTAGGTCCGCCCCCTCCATGCATCCCCCCTCCTCGCAGAATTCCGTGTCCTCCGCCCTCCCGTACCCCTGGCGGACTGCCCAGGACGCGCCGTCCACGAGGACCGAGTCGAGGTCTCTGCCGGAGAGGCGGAGGCTGCTCTTTCCCCCGACACCGGTCGGGATCTCCCGGAAGAGGCGGTCGGCAAGCTCGCGTCGGTTGGAGACATCCCTCTCTGCGAGGGGTGTTGCGAGGAGCCTGACCCCGCAGTTGATGTCGAAGCCGACGCCACCCGGTGAGATCACCCCGTCTTCGAATGAAAAGGCAGCGACACCTCCGATCGGGAAACCGTATCCCCAGTGGATATCGGGCATGGCAAGCGACCGCTCCATGATGCCAGGCATCGTTGCAACGTTGGCCAGCTGCCGGACGGCGCCCTCTTCGAGCGTCTCTGCGAGCCGCTGGGAGAGGTAAAAGACGCCGGGAACCCTCATCCCCGGGACATACCCCAGGGGGACCTGCCATTCACACGGACCGAGGTTCAGTATCCCGGGGAGCATGGGCACTCACACATCAAAGATGACATCCAGGGTATATGAATCATCTTCCCGGCGGATGGAGAGCCCTGAGAAAGAGATACCCTTGACCTCGCGCCCTCCCCCGTGCTTTTCAGGGGAGAAATGTTCGCCATGGAGTACCCCCTTCACCTTCGTCTCAGAGACGGAGACATCGGCACGCGAGAGAACGAATCCCTCCACCTCAGTGATATAGAGGATCTCCGAGAGGAAGGCGTGCACCAGGGACTCCAGGTCATGGGCATCGACCTCGACCTCGACCTCCCGTTC
>JAPXNX010000011.1:0-14872 GCA_033811795.1 Methanolinea sp.
ACCCCTCTGTGCACTCGTCTTCGGACCACTCCCCTCGCCCCAGGTGCTCCTGTCCCGGGATGCCATGCAGAGGGTCACCGCAGCCTTCCCGGAGAAGTGCCCGGGAGACGTGCGCGAGTTCTTCCAGCTCTCCCGCGGGTTCGCCGAGAGGAGCGGGCTGATCTCGCCCGGGGTCCGGCGGGCCCTCGGGATATGCGACAGCGCAGGGGTCGATGCAACGATGACGATGCTTGGAAACGGCATCTTCGCATACGGAGAAGATGCCCCTGACCTTCTCGCACCGCTCGGCGAGGTGTTCCTGCTGCACCCGGACGACTGCGGTGCACGACTCCTGGAGGCGAGGCGATGATACCCCCTGACCACCCGCGGTACCGCTCCCTCGTCGCCCGGGAGCGGATCTCCCGGTATGCGGGCGAAGGGGTTGTCACCCTCGAAGGGCTCGCTGCCCACGGTCGCGGCGAGGCATTCGACTACCTCCTCGGGGAGAAGACGACGGAGAGCGCGCTCCTGGCGGAAAAGACGGCAGCCGCCCTTCTCCTGTGCGCACAGCGGCCCGTGATATCCGTCAATGGCAACACCGCTGCACTTGCTGCAGACGAAGTCGCGCGACTCCAGGAACAGGCAAGGGCCAAAGTGGAGGTGAACCTCTTCCACAGGAGCGAGGAGCGGATCCGCAGGATCACTAGGCTCCTCGAGGAGGCGGGCGTCGTCGTGGAGAAGGGGGAGGCCGAACGACTCCTCCCCCTCTCGCACGACCGTGCACTCTGCCTGCGGCAGGGCATATACTCTGCAGACACGGTCCTCGTCCCGCTCGAGGACGGCGACCGGTGCAGCGCGCTGCGCAGCATGGGAAAGACCGTCATTGCGATCGACCTCAACCCGCTCTCCCGGACGGCACGGGCGGCAAGCCTCACGATCGTGGACGAGCTGACCCGGGCCCTTCCACACGTCACCGAGGCATGCACTTCCCTGTCCCGCGAGGAGGCTTTGCGCCTGTGCATCTCGTACAACAACAGAAAGTTTCTTTCCGGGGCGCTGGAAGAGATACAGAAGAGGCTTGCCCATGCTCTGGATTGAGAAGTACCGGCCAAGGGCTTTCGAAGAGATGGTCGGGCAGGAGAGAGTCATCGGGCGTATGTCCAATTTCGCCGCCGCCCGTTCTGTCCCGCACATGATCCTCGCCGGGCCGCCTGGGACGGGGAAGAGCGCGAGCGTGGAGTGCCTCGCGAACGCGCTTTACGGGGACCATGCCGGGGAGAACCTAACCGTGATCCCGGCATCGGACCTCTTTTCCCAGGGGAGAAAGTTCCTCGAGCGGGAGGAGAAGTATGCGCACCTCTACCGGCCCGAGGAGAGCGTGCTCTCCAACTTCAAGAGGATAACCCGGGAGTACGCAAGCCTAAAACCCCTGGACGCAGGTTTCAAGCTCCTGGCCTTCGAGGGCGCATCGTCCCTTCCCCGCGAGGCGCAGCAGGCGCTCCGCCGGACCATGGAGCGGTCCTCCCGCACGTGCAGGTTCGTCTACTGCACCTGCCAACCCTCGGCGATCATCCCTGCAATTTCTTCGCGCTGCCTTCCTCTCTTCTTCTCTCCGCTCCCGGATGCACTCGTCCAGTCGCACCTCCGCATGATCCTCGACCGGGAACAGTGTGCGGAGAGCCACGTCACTGACGATGACCTCGACCTCGTCATTGCCGCAGCCCGCGGCGACCTGCGAAAGGCGGTCATGCTCCTCCAGGTGCTCGCCGAGACCGGCATGGAGACCGGCCTCCAGGCGCTCTCGCAGAGCGAGACGGAACAGGTTGCACAGGCCGCCTTTTCTGCCATCCGGAAAGGGGACTTCCATACCGCATGCAGGAGGGTGGAGAACCTCGTGATCGAGTACGGGCTCCCGGCACGGGAAGTGCTCCGCGAGCTCTCCACGGCGGCAAAACATGAGTTCAATGACCCCCGCATCTTCTCGGTGCTGGGCGAGGGCGATGCAAACCTCGTCCACGGCCACAACGAGTTCATCCAGTTGAACGGCGTGGTCGCAAGACTCACGAGGATAGTCCACGAAAGCCAGGGTGCCGGCAATTCCCCTGCCTGATCGCCTGGCTGTCTCGATCCTGCAGCAGTTGAGGGGTACCTGTCTTCGCTGGGGCAGGACCCCGGTTACGGATGCCACTGGCCTTTTACCTGGAAACGCTGCCCACCCGGGAGTTCACTGGGCACTCCCCTGGCCTGCGAGCAGCTCCTTGACCCGCTCTTTCTTCTCGGAGGCCGCGGTAGCTGCATCCTCGACAGCCTTCTTCATCTCCTCGAAGTCACGGTGAGTGGAGTCAACGACGACCTTGACAGGGGTGTACGCAGATTCGCGGAACCTGGGCGTGAACTCCTCCACCCTCCCCCCTGCCCGGAGGAACGCCCCTGGCTCCCCCTCTTCGATGCACCCCACCTCCTCTATCCTCACTCCAGCCCCCCTGACGACGTCGGCGACCCGGCCCGCTGCATCTGGGGCCACCGTGACGAGGAGGGAGTCGAGGGAGACCCCGAGGTAGTCGATGGAGAGCTCTTCGAGGAGTTCGAAGACCTCTCTCTTGACAAGCCCTCCCGCCTTCTCCTCGTCGATGACGACCCTGCACCTGGCAGTGGAAGCGAGTTCGTGGGCGTCACCCCGGAGCCCCCCGTTCGTCACGTCCGTCATGGCGTGGATCTCCCGGAGGACGGGGCTTGCTAGAAGCGCCTCGCATGCCTGGAGGAAGTGGAGGTTGATAGTATGTCGGACAACGTCCGGGAACCCGGAATAGAGTGCGGCAGTCGCGATGGTCCCCCCGCCGGCGCCCTCCGTCATCAGCACGACGTCTCCGGCCCGCGCCTCCCTGCGGGCCGTGAGGTGCCCGGCGACCCCGACGGATCCCACGCAGCCGGTCATGCGGGAACCAAGCACCATGTCACCCCCGATCCGGAGAGTGGACCCCGATACCAGGGGGATTCCCATCGACTCGCCGACTGCGCAGATCCCTGCCGTGTAATCGAATATCTTCGCGACGTCCCCGTCGTCGGCGACGTGGATGTCCGAGAAGAGGAGGAGCGGGCGGGCGCCCATGACGTACACGTCCCGGAGCGTCGCCCTCGTCACGTGGAACCCGGCGAGGAACGGGAAGTCAGAGAGCCGGGAGTGCATCCCGTCGACCGTGCAGACAAGGAAAAGGGGCGCCTGGCCGCCGATTGAGGGGATCCGGACTGCCCCGGCATCGTCCATCTCGTCCACACCGACCGATGCGGAGGTCTTTCCGATGATCCTCGCTATCTGGCGGTGGGCGAAGAAGTCCCCGGTCCCCCGGGAACCGACCCCGAACTCGCCCATGGAGACCCCGGACCTGGCGAAGGAGAAGAGGTCGCCCGAGAGCCCCTCCGTGTTGCGTACCTCCTTTATGACGGCCCTTGCAAAGGACTCGATGTAACTGTCCGGTGCACCGGGCTTGTATTCCCTGATGCGCTGCACGAGCCGCTCCATGACCTCCCGTTCCGTGGCCCCGGAAGAGAGGGCGCGGCGGGTGAACTCCTCCACGTCCATGCCTGTCTGGTAGAACGTGCAGGGACATAAGGAAAAGCCCCCTCAAGGGTTACTAGGAATGCCCGCAGGGAGGGGAGTCCGGAAAGGAACTCTCCCGGGTGGCTTGCCGATGGAAAAAGAGGAGGTGAGATATGGTCCCCCACGTCCCGGACCCTGCACCCCTGGCTTTACCAGGTATGGACAAGTGGTGGGATCTCCAGCTGGTCGTAGAACTTCTCGACGTGACCGTCTGGGAACCGTATTATCGTTACCGCGGGGGAGAGATCGGCCGAGACCAGCGGGGCGAACCAATAGGACTTCAGTATCTTTTCACCCGCCGCAAACGAGATTCCCGGGGTCCGGGCCGTCGTATTTCCATTGCTGCTGCTGATCCGTGCAAACGAGTCGACCGACAGGTGCACGCTGTTGCTCTCGACCGAGATGACCTCCACAGGTTTTCCGAAGTTCGATTCCAGGGCATTCTTCAGTTCCGTCGCGGGGTCGACAACCCGGAGGTATACTGCGATATACTCGAGCCAGTCGAGGTGGTACGTGAACCTGATGTCTGCCTTCCCGTCATGCTGGATGGATATATCCAGCGTATCGGATGTCATGGCAGATGCAGGGGTCGCGACCAGCACGAGCAGGACCATGATTACCCCGAACCATGCATAGGTGTGCATATCTTCTCACCTTCCTATGTGGGAAAGTAATGCAGCGAGCGGGATAAATTTTCTCCCCCGGGTGAGGAGTTCTGGTCGCCGGCCTTGCGATATTCTCTTTATGGAGCACTCCTATACCCACTGATGTCCATGCGAAAGAAACACCTGGCCGCCTGTACCCTCGCGGCCTGGACACTCCTGGTCACCGGGTTCATGCTCCTTGCCAGAACCCTCGACCTCGAGATATTCTTCGTCCTGTGGCTGATAGGCACCCTCGTGGTAGTCGAACTGGTCTCTGACCATTTCGCTGCGCCGCATTACCTCCGGGTGCAGAAACTCGTGATTGCTTCAGGGGTCGTGCTCTTCGGAGCGATCGTGGCGCGGAAGGTCCTGGAGATACTTGCCCGATGAGACGCAAGGCCGTTCTTGCTGCGGGTGTGGCGCTCGGTATCCTCTGCCTGGTCCTCGCAGGCATGCAGGCCGGGTCGCCGCTCCTCTACAGCCCTGCATCCGATGCCCGTGCCCGCGACCACGTCAACCCCTTCGCCCTTCGAACGGCGGCACAGGACAAAAGCTCGCGTATTGTCCCGCTCGTTGCCGATATAATCCAGACACCCGGCTCGCTTGTCTTGAATATAAAATTGAAAGACTTCGCGAGCGCCTCGCAAGACCTGCAGGAGTATCGCAATTCCCTGAAAAACCTCGATACGCTTGTCATCAATCTGGACATGACCGAGAGCGAACTCGCAGAGTTCAAGAGGGCAGGCCAGGAGAATTATCGCATCCTCGCTGAGCTCCTGAACGGGACGGAGCGGTGGGACGAGCTCCAGACACTGGAGGTGCGGTTCCAGGAATCCGGGGACACCGGGATGATGACAAGCATCAAGTACGAGGGGGAGACCCTGAAGCGGAAAATGCAGGACCTCTACCGCGAGTACCTCGAGCAGGACGATGTCATCCTCTCGACAGGGGAGAAATTCGAGATCGATACCGCGGGCTATGAAGGGAGCACCGTCGATTTCCGCGAGATCGTCAATGGCATCTCCAGGGAACAGGAAAAGAAGAATGTAGAGATCGCGGGGCCGGATATATTAACCATTTCCCTCGTAGTCTCGCCAGGCCGCGTCTCCTACGGGGATACCGTCAGGATGGAGGGGCGACTGGAAGATGCCGCGGGCGGGTCTCCCGGAGAGGTCGTGCTCTTTGTCGATTCGGCAAAGAAGGTGACGCTCAGCCCCGGGCCGGACGGGTACTTCTCCTATGGCCACCTCGTGGAAAGGGACCGTGCAGGCACCCACACAGTCTTTGCCGTCTGCGACGGGGCACACTTCTCTACCATCGAGTCGTTCATGGTCGATACCGTTCCATCTGAGCTGCTGCTAGGCCCCCCCCGCGTCCTGGACGGAAAAGTATTCTGCCAGGGGACCCTTTCCGCCGGGACAAGACCCGTCAGGGCGGCTCCCGTCGAGATCGCCGCCGATGGAAAGCAGGTCGCCACTACGCAGACTGGGGACGATGGCACCTTCTCGGCAGAATTGCACATGGCGCCCGGGACCCACCGTCTCCGTGCCGAGTTCCAGGGAGAGGGCTTCCCGCTGCTCCGTTCTGAAAGCGAGCCTCGCGAGGTCGTCGTCCCTGTCCCTCCAACTGCCAGCAGTGAGGGAGAGGGCTTCGCGGTCGACCCCCTCTCCCTCCTCGTGGTGTGCGGGTTCCTGTGCCTCTCGGGAGCCGGGGCCTTCTATTACCTCCGCCATAGGAAGCACCGCATCCGCCTGCCCCGTGCTGCAATTCCAGTCCCGGAAAGCCCGCCTGGCGAGACTCCAGTCTCCGGAGGGGAAGAGCCACCCGCGGAAATGCCGCCAGGGCCCGGCCTGCCTCCCCATGCGATCGACGGGCGGGAGGGGGAATGGCCGCACCTTTTCAGGAGGCTCCGGTCTGCAGTCTCGAAGGCCGCTTCCCTGCGCTACCCGCATTCCCTCACGCCGAGGGAGTTATGCGCCCGCTGCGGGGATGCACGCATCAGGGAATTCGTCTGCCGCTTCGCGAGCGGGTACGAGAAGGTGGCGTACGCAGGACGTAAACTCCGGCGCGAGGAAGAAGAGTGCATGGTGCAGGCCTATCGATCAGTGCTCGGTGTCCTGGAGGGGGAGGACCATTAGCCGGGCAGCCCTGGTTGCAGCGGCGATCATCGTGCTAGGCGTGGTCCTGGCGCTCTTCCACCTCTCTGTCACGACCGCTGACTACAGCAGGTACAACATCGAGTGGAATGGGACCTCTGTTCTCTTCGGCATGATCGACGAGTCCGGCGGGGCCATGGTCACCGACCCCTCCCTCCTCCCCGGGCAGGGCGATGCCATGCTCCTCTTCGTTGCACCGGAACCTGGCCTCCCGCCCGGAGTGCCGGAGGGGATCAGGGACTTTCTCTTCCGGGGCAACTGCGCTGTCATCGCCTCCGAAAGCGAGGAGGACAACGACCTCCTCCGGAGAGCCGGGAGTTCCATCCGGATACGCGAGGCGAGCATCGTCAGCGTGGACCGGTTCTTCGACGACCCGTCTTCCGTCATCGCCTTTCCTGCCGGGAATGACCCGCTCTCCGCCGGCATATCCCGCCTCGTTCTGAACGACCCCTCGTACCTCGAGGGGGGTGCCCCGGTCTTCACGACATCGCTCCTCTCGTTTGCCGATACCGATGGCGACCTCCACCTCGGGAAGGGGGAGGCCCTCGAGAGGTTCACTGTCGTTTCCCGGGAGAGCATCGGGAACGGGACACTCTACGTGGTTTCCGATCCGAGCGTCTTTCTAAACGGCATGCTCACGGCAAACCCCCCGACCGGGAACAGGGACTTTGCTATACGTATCCTCTCCCACAGGCCTGTGCTCCTTGCCGAGCAGGGGTATTCCCGCACTGCGGCAGCCGGCCCTCTCACCCACGCCATTAATCTGGTGAGGAATGAAACATCTATCGAAATGACAGCAATCACCGCCCTCATGCTCTCGCTTGCCTTGTTCCTGGCGTTCGGGAGGCGGAGGGCATGACCGTCCCCACAAGTGACCTTGCAACTCTCGCCGGGTATTACAAGGAGATAAAAAAGAGGATGGGCGACTTCATCGTGGGGAACGAGTCCCTGGTGGAACTCTGCATGATTGCGCTGCTCTCCGGCGGCCACCTCCTCATGGAAGGCACTCCCGGGACCGGGAAGACCTCGATGGTCAAGACCCTCGCCAGGCTCACGGGGTGCGAGTTCGCACGGTTCCAGTGCGCGGTGGACAGCCAGCCGGCGGATATCATTGGCGTGCGCATATACGACCAGGAGAGAAGAGACTTTTCCCTGCGGAAGGGCCCCATCTTTTCGAACTTCCTCTTGATCGACGAGATAAACCGGCTCGCACCCAAGACGCAGAGCGCCTTCATCGAGGCAATGAGCGAGAGGCAGGCCACGATCGACGGGATCACCATGCCTATCGCTCCTCCCTTCATCGTTATCGCCACCCAGAACCCCTTCGAGTTCGAGGGGACGTTCCCGCTCATCGAGGCGCAGAAAGACAGGTTCATGTTCTCCATGACCCTCTCACAACTGGACAGGGACGGCGAACTGGAGATCATCCGGCGGGAGCATGCTGGGAGACTTGACTGGGACGCGTTCTACTCGAACCTGAAACCCGTGATAAACGGCAAACTCATCCTGTCCCTCATCGGTTCGGTCGCACGCGTGCACATCGACGACCACCTGCTCGAATACATCCGCGACATCGTGGTCGCAACGCGCAACCATAGCGACGTCCACATCGGGGCGAGCTCCCGGGCGTCCATCGCACTGGTCCGGGGGGCCAAGGCCCTCGCGGCTCTCAAGGAGCGGACATACGTCATCCCGGATGACATCAAGTACCTGGCGATGCCGGTCCTGCAGCACAGGATCATCCTGACGCAGGAGGCCCAGATCAGCACCATCTCGCCTGCAGGGATCATCGGCGAGATCCTGGAACGCATCGAGGTGCCGTGAGCCGTGGGGTCGTCCAGGCGCTCTTTCGTGCTCGTCATCGCGGCCGCGGCACTCCTCCTCTTCTCATGGTCCTTTGACTCTGCCCCGGTCCTCCTCCTGGCAGGCTCCATCCTCGGGCTCCTGGCAGCCAGGGCATTGCTCTTCCTCCACTCTGCGAAGGCCGCCGCAGCGAGCGTGAACGTTACCAGGACAGCCGCTCCCACCATCCTCCGGCAGGGAAGCCCCGTCAACGTCACCTGCACGGTCCATCTCTCGCTCTCACCCGGTCTCCACGCAGACATCACTGACCTCCCTCCGGCCGGGGCACCGGTAGCAAAGGGT
Organism: Methanolinea sp.; assembly: GCA_033811795.1. Taxonomy (GTDB): domain Archaea; phylum Halobacteriota; class Methanomicrobia; order Methanomicrobiales; family Methanospirillaceae; genus Methanolinea_A. Next base: position 8,523 of record JAPXNX010000011.1, read on the forward strand.
TCGGCGACCGCAACGCAAAGCCTGGCAGGCAGCCACGACGTGACGATGGCATACGGAATGTCCTGCCTCTCCTGCGGCAGGATGTCCTTTGGCGGAATGGACATCGTCCTTTCCGACGACCTCTTCTCCATCCGCCTCCCGCTCCGGGGCGGAGGCTTCTCCCTCCCCTCCCTCTGGGTGGACCCCGTGGCGCGGTTGAGGGCAGGCGACGAGTCCGGCGTGTTCGGCGAGAGTGAGACCGAGGCCCAGAAACTACTGCAGGGACACGGCATCCGGTCGTTCCGCAGTTACCTGCCGGGTGACGACCCGCGGTCGATCGACTGGAAACTGACTGCAAAGCACGGAAGACTGTATGTCCGGGAGTACGCGGGGATGACGGGGAAGAGCACCCTCCTCGTTGTCGACTTCCCCGACGGTGCCGTGCCGTGCCCGGCCCCCCTCCGCGATGCTGTCCTTGGTGCAGCCCTCGATGCTACGCGCGAGATGTGCAGAAACCCCCGCGGATGCAGCCTCATGGTCATCTCGGGCCCGAACCTCCTCTCCTACCTCCCGAACGAGAAGTCCCCAGCCCGGCTCAAGCGGGCACTGCGCGAATACCATTCCCCCCAGCAGGCGGTCCGCTGCTACAGGGCCCTCGACCTGGCCATGGCAGGGGCATTCAGGCAGAGGCTCGAAGGAGGGGAAAGTGACAAGGGAGATTTCTCCCGGAGGCTCGGGGAGATCTACTCCGCGTTTGTTCCTGCAATAGGGCCGCTCCCATTCGAGGTCCAATGTTCCCGTGCACTTGCAAGGGAGAGAGATACAGCTCTCCAGGTTCTCTCCACGGGATGGGGTGATACGAGCCACCTCGCCCTCCTCGGGTTCCAGGCACGGCGGCGGGGGATCGATGCACGCATCGGCATTCCCAGGCCGGTTATTTCGCCCGAGCTCATACGGCGCCTGAGAGGCTGCGGGTATACGGTCGTCGGGGTGTTGGCATGAGGCAGGGCGTAATCATGACCGCCGCGGTTGCCGCCGTCTCTGCAGCCTCGGCATTGGCACTCACCGGGACACCCCTCTTCCTCCCGGCCATCGCGGCGGGAGCGGTCCTGGCCGGGTCCAGCCTCCTCGTCCTTTTCTCCCAGCCTGACGAGGCCGCGCTGTTCCTGATCGCGCAGCCGGCCGTCTTCCTCTCCTGGAACGCGTCTCCGCTCTTCTCCGCCGCGCTTGAGTCCATGGTAACCCTCGCCTTTCTCGCGTCGACAGGGGTTTTCCGGACGCGAAGCGGTATCGTGTCCACAATCATCCTCGTGCTCCTGCCCTGGTGCCTTGCCCTCGTCGTATCCGGGCACAGGCACGTCCTCGTCCCACTCGTTTTGGTCCTCGCCGTTTCGGGGATCGCGGCGCTCGTGATCCTCGGCCTTGCATCGCACCTCATATCAAGCGCCCTCGGAGGCCTCCATGAAGCTCCCGGCCGTCAATGATTACGTGGTTTCGGGGACCGTCCTCCTTGCCGCCGCAGCAGTACTCCTCCTCGTCGCAACGGTAACGGACAGGCGGGACCTGACCAGTGCCACGCTCTTCCTCTGCGGGGTCGCAACGTTCCTTTCGGGCGTATTCATGCTCAGTTTCTCCCGTCCCGAGCCCTTCGATGCCGAAGTCGCGTCCCTCCTTTCCGTGTCCAACATGCTGAACCTGTGCCGCACCTGTGCCGACCTCGGAGTCCGGGGAGACGCCTGGTTCGTGCCGTCTCCAGGCAGCGGGGGGCAGGTCCGCGAGTTCGTGCCGGTCGGCGACTCGAATGCGCCGGCCGTGCTCCCGGACTTCTCCTTCGTTGCAGACCCTGAGTCTCCCGGGGTCGTCCTCGTCCCTGCTGCCGCTCCCCTCCTCGAGCACTGCGAAAAGAGGTTCTCTCTCCTCGTCCCCTCCACCGAGGAGGAGCTCGTGCCGGCGGTCCGGGAGCTGGTCGTGGACGTCCTCGAACTCGCTGACGAGGTCGGGATCGTCCGTAGCGGCGACTCGCTCGTGATGACTGCCCGGGGTTACCGGCTCTTCTCCGGCTGCCTGCTGGTCGCGAGGGAGTCTCCCAAGTGCTGCAGCATGCACCCCTGCGGCATCTGCAGTATCGTCGCCTGCATGCTCGCACGGGGAACAAACGCTCCCTGGCAGGTCTCGCATGTCTCCTTCTCGGAGAAGAAGAAGCAGGTCACCGCGATATTCCGGGGCCCACCTTCACCCGCACCCACAGGTGCAGGTCCCGGTAGCTCGCGTTGATCCTGTCCTGGCCCCACACGGAGTCCGGCGGCAGGGTGTCCTTGAAGAGGAGGAACTTCACCTGGTTCGCCCGGCCGTTTTCCGGCGTGAAACTGTGGCGCTGCTCGTATGTCGCGTTGTGCGGGACCGTGACGGAAAAGGACGCCATTCTCTCCATCGAGAGGATGGAACTCGTGTTCGTCTCCGGGTCGAACTGGTTGTCGAGCAGGAGGATCTCGACGAAATACGTGACGTTCCTGTACTCGTGGTTCCCTATTCCGATGATGACCGATTCCGGTTGGAAGAGGAGGAGTTCCGCCGGGTAACCTGCTGCCTTCCCTTCTTTTCCCAGGATGTAGAACTCAGTGAACTTCTCTCCTTCCTTGGGGACGACGATGACGTAGACCGTTGTCGCTACCGCAGCGATGACTGCGGCGATGAGCAGGAGAGAGAGGGCCTGATCGAGGCGCGAGGCCCCGGCCGGGAAGAGATCCCGGAGAGCTTCTCCAGCCATCTCCCGGAATGGGACGGAGAACCTCTCCCCTGGCGGCAACTGCGCCCTCCGGACCTGTGCTGCCGCCGCCATCCCGAGTGTGAAGAGGGATGAGGAGATGACAACAGGGTCGAGCCGGATTCCGAACGGCGTGTAGTTGAGGACGAGCCCGATGAGCGGGACGACTGCGATCGAGAGGCCGAACGAGAGGGCGAGCCTCTCGATCCCGTCGAGGTCTCCCCTGCCGGGGAAGAGTGCTGCGACCAGTGCGTACCCCGGGAGAAAGAGGACCATCGGGAGGGCCAATACCACCCGGACCGGGCTTTCGTTTACGATCGGCAGGTAGATGGAGAGGGCTGACAGGATGGTCCATGCATAAACGACAACCAGGTCCCTGGGAGTTTCTGCCGGTGAAAAGGCCAGCAGGGTCTCTCCCAGTGGAGGGAGGGGAGGCCTCTCGTCCATCCGGGATCAGCGGCGCTTATGTGAGATGGCGAAGGCTGTTATGCAGACCGATAGCGCGGCGATAACCGGGGCGACCGGGGACCGCGTGGGGGCGGGGCTCGTTTTCCCTGCCGCGATGGTTGCAGGTCCGGTCGCAGCTGTGGTTTCCTGCCCTGTCCCGGCAGGCGTCTCCGGGGCAGGCGTCAGGACAGTCGTCGCCGGGACCGCTGTCGGTGTCGCAGTGGAGGTCGTTGCCGCCGATGTTATGGATATGCCGGACCAGCCTCCACCCCCTCCTCCGCCGCCACCGCCGCCGCTATACGGAGCTGTCGTCGTTGTGGTCGTCACCGGCTTTTCGAGAACGATCGTGCGCGAAAGGACATCCGTTCCATCCACGGTGACGGTAACCGTGACGGAGCCGTCAGAGATCCCTGCCACTACGAACGTGATATCCGCGTCGGCCGGGCCGCTCTTCTTTCCCTGGAGCGTCAGGGATGCGACGATCGAGCTTGCACCAGGCGCTGCTGTCCCCTCAAAGGAGATCCGTTCGTAAGTCCCGGCGGGGATCGACCCGGTCTCACTCGTCGTGAAGACCCCGTCTTTCGACGACCCCACCCTCCTCACCTCGGTATCGCCCTTCTGCACCGTGAGGACATTGGTCTCGGTGTTCCGGAGCGTTGCCGAGAGTGCACCCTCCTGGAGTGCAAACGGCAGGACAAGGTCCCTCGTTTCGAAGGAGAACTCACCGCCGGGGCTGACTGCAAACGTCCCCTCGATTCCGAGGGAAAACGTGCTGTTGTCAGAAAGCCCGGTGATTGCAATCAAGACCTGGTCTCCCTCCCCGATCCGGTCGGGGCTGACCGTGACTCCGAGTGCACTGGCCCCCGGGACGAGTGCAAGGAGGAGAACAAGCACCGGTAAATAGAAAATCTTCCTGGACTTCTCTTTTCCTGTTCCCATGACTACGTATTATCGGTCCCCTGTTATCAATCCGGTGCCTTCCCGTCCAGGTATCCGGCGCAACAAAGGGGGACGATTGCATAACCCCAAAACACCATGATGTGAGCATCAGGCCCAACGGATGAAAATTTTAATCTTTCCACCGATTGAGTTTTAGCAGGTGGATCAATTAATTTTCATGCCAAAGGATAGCCCCGGCGGGCACCGATCGGCAGGGGATCATAAAGGTTAAGCCAAGGTGATCTCCTGCTCCACGATCTCTTCCCTGACAGAAAATCAAGAGTCAGATCAGGCTTTTTTCCCCATAAGTTTAAATGTAACCTCGTACAAGAAACATCTATATAAACGTGGAGACCCTCCCGGGAGGGTTCCCAGAAGAAACTGGTGATGGCGGGACATGGAGGATAACAATAGGAGAACGGTATACCCGGTCGGGAAGAGGGGAGCTTTCCACCGGGTTCCTGGATCGGGAAAGAGTGTGAACAGGGGCTGGCTGGCAGTTGCGATCGTGCTTGCCATGGTGGTCATCCTGCCCTGCAGTGCAGCACCACCACCGTTCGCCCGCCTCGATCTATACCATCCCCAGACGTTCAGGAACGTGACTGTGTCATCGCTCGAGACGGTCGACGTCATGGACCTCTCCGTATCACGGGTCACCATCCTTTCCACGGTAGGAGACAACTCTGACACGAAGAAGATCCCATTCCCGGAGATCAACAACATCCGGCGGATCTTCTCGAGCGATACAGCCACGTGGCATAATAACACTCTCAAGATCCTCGACGATAACACTGATACGACGGTGTCCGGTGCAGGGTTCAACAACTACACGTTTTTCAAGGCAATCAAAGTACCTGCTGTCAATATCAAAGTCGATGGGAACCCCCGCGGTGATGTATTCCTTTCGAGGGGAATTGCTTCATCGGTTCCAACGAACATTAGTGAACTTTTCAGAAATACAGACCGGCTCTATCTTCTGCGTCAAAGTGGAGCTTTGGGGATCGAGTTTAATCCAGATGGAACAATCGCTCATAAAGTTCTTCTTTATTTGGATTCTGATGATTTCAAGGAAGATGACCTGGGATATACCCTTATCAAAAATGAAAACGACCTCATTGAATTTACCTTCCCACGGAACATAGCCCATGATTTGACAGAAAGCACTGTTACTCCACAAAGCGGCAATTTCGTCCTTTATGCCTTCCAATACGACCTAACTCCACCGGGAAAAATTGTCACCTACGCGGCCTGGCCGGTCGTGATCACGGATGGTGATAATACCCTTGACCTGAATGACAAATACAACAAGCGGTCTGGCGAGGACCTCCTCCTCACCTTCACCATCCCTGATCCCGTGAAGAACATCACGTACCTCCTTGTCAAGGACGGCGAAACCTATGACATCACTGTCCGGGTGAACATGACGGCCCTCGAGGAGGCTGGGGATTTGATCACCCCCATTAAGATCCTCTCAGGGAACCCATTCCTCACGATCCTCCGGGAAACGGGTCTCGGGCCCGATGACCTCAAGAAAGTTGTTTCATATTCTGTCTATGCCGTCGGAAACGACACCCCACCCCACTCGAATCACTTCTCGAAAGTCAATATCACGCCCGGCTACGGGACTTCAGGGTATGCTCTCCATGCAAACCAGGTCACCATTCCCGGCAGTGACCTGCAGGGGCTGCTCGACGGTAAGTTCGATGTCTATGCCCTCGGTGCAGACAGCGACAACAACGTGGTCGCCCTGGACCATGGCACGATTGACATCGGTTATTCACCAATAGCAAATTTCACCAATACAACGCCCAGGGAAGGCCCGGCACCTCTCGACGTATCATTCAATGACCTGTCCTCTGGAACTCATCCGATGGAATACCAGTGGGACTTCGGTGATGGGACATCCAACAGCACCCAAGAAGACGACCTTACCCATACCTACAACACCCCAGGCCTCTACAACGTCACACTGACGGTAACCAATGCGTTTGGCTCCGACACCGAACAGAAAATCGAGTACATCAACGTCACGCCACCAGCACCGACACCGACTCCAACTCCCACTCCAACTCCAACGCTAACTCCCACCCCCACCCCAACGCCTCTCCAGGCAGACTTCACGGCAGACCCCACGGTCGGTTTTGTCCCGCTCACGGTCCGGTTCACGGACACCTCCACCGGGCCGCACAATACGTGGTCCTGGTCCTTCGGCGACGGCGGG
>JAPXNX010000012.1:0-14471 GCA_033811795.1 Methanolinea sp.
ACTGCTCTCCACAGGATTTGCATATGACTGTCCTTACCTGGCAGTTTATAGAGTCCCAGGTATCAAAAAAAGATGCCACCCGCAGTAATGTGTACCGGGATTAGTATCAGGTCTACTGGCAACCTGGAGGACTTCGTGGGCAGAACCATTTCTCGGCATAGCATATCCCTCAATCTTCCTGGAAAGCCAGGTATATCTGTTGCGGGAACCGAGGTCTATCCCATGCCTGATGCACCCCACATCATCGATGCGGCGGGACTGGCGAACTGGGTGCTCCCGGAAAGGAAGTATCCCGGGGTCCTGCCGGAAGGCGTCCGTGACTATTACTGCTACACCCGGGATGGAGGTCATTCTCTCCTCGTCGTCCTCGAGAACGAGTATCGTCACGGGGCACCTCCCGAGAGGTTCGTCGTCCCTGCTCCCGTGAAGATGGTCCTCCGGGAGGGGTACCGGTTGCAGGACGGCTACCTCTGGGCAAGGCTCCCCTATACCCGGGATGTCGGGCTCGAGGTGAGAGCCGAGGATATCGAGTATTAGGCCAGGGGAAGACTCTTTACAGAAATCAAAAAAGGCAGGGGAAATAGCAGCCTTGGTCCTGCACATGCAGCAGGAACCGCAATGGCCCCACTGCTGCACCGAAGAAAAAGCAATCCTTTTTTACACTTTCCCGCCAGAAGAAGAACAATCGAAGGACTGATTGAGAACATGAGACCTTCTGCCAACCTGGCCCTCTCCCTTTTCGCCTGTGCATTGCTCGGTGCTTTCGTGCTTGCCCCCGGGTGCATGGAACAGACTCCTTCCCAGCCGGCGGGCGCGTCTCCCTGTGAACCGGGAGATCTCCTCTTCGTGACCGAGGAGATCTACCCGTACTCGTTCATGGAGCATGACGGGACCCTCAACGGCACATCGGTTGCAGTAGTCCAGGAGATGGCACGCCGCACCGGATGTAGCGCCCGTATCGAGATCCACCCCTGGAACACCTCGTACGGGATCGCCCTCGCCACGCCTGGAGCCGCGGTCTTCCCCACGGCCCGGACCCCGGAGAGGGAGGACAGGTTCCTCTGGGCCGGGCCGATCGGGACATTTGAATACGTCCTGTATGCCCGGAACGACTCGGGGATCCGGCTGGAAAGCCTCGAAGCCGCCAGGGCTGCAGGGACAATAGCAGTCGTCGAAGGAGATGCCCGGCACGAGTTCCTCAAGGAGAACCATTTCACCAACATCAGGACATATCCCACCGATGAAGAGTGCCTGGAGGCACTTATGAACGGGTCCGTAGCGCTCTGGCTGGGGTCCTCCGCTGAACACCCCGGTATCGGCGTTCGATCGGGGATCTCGGATGGAACCATCATCCCCGTATATTCGCTCATGGACATCGACTTGTACCTTGCATTCCACAAACAGACGAGCCCCGAAACTGTCGCGCGGTTCCAGCACGCCCTCGATGCCATGAAGGCCGACGGGACGTATGCCCTGCTCACCGGGACGGGAGAGAGTGAAAGGAAAGCTGGTTCTCCCGTTCCTACCGGGAGAATCGTCCCTGTCGGGACAGCGCTCTCTTCCCTTTCGGCACTTGCCGGTTCCCAAATGCAGGGGATTGCATCGGCCCTGGAAGCCTTTGCCCTCACCTCTGACGCAAGGTCCGGGGATTGGGACAGGGTCCGTCCCGTCCTCCTCCGGCTCGAGGAAGACTATCCAGGAGCCCGGTTCTGGTATGCCCGTGCGGACGGCTCGTACTACACGACAGTCGACAACCTCACCAGCGCGAACTTGAGAGACCGCCCCTATTTCCCTGTCGTTCTCTCGGGAAAGGCATCTGTGGGGACTGTTGTGGTGAGCAAAACGACCGGCAGGTACACGGCAATCATTGCTATACCCGTCCTCTCCGGTGGGGAAGTATCGCACGTGCTCGGGACATCGGTCTCCTGCGACTCCCTTAAAGAGTACCTGAAGGGGAATGTCCCCCTACCGGACGGGTATTACTTCTTTATCATGGCACAGGACGGGTCCACGGTGCTCGACTCGCTCACCGGTCGCACCTTCTCGATTACCGCGGATGCCGGAGCAAGGGAAAGGATCCTCTCGACCGATGAAGGAGAGTGTGCATACAGATACGAGGGTGCGAGCCACCGGGCAGTGTTCAGGACGGAACCTGTTACGGGTTGGAAGGTGGCTATTGCCTGGATAGAATAAAAGACTGCCTGGAACGTGAGAGGCCTCTTCCATTGCGGGAGAGGTCCCCCTGCGTCCAGACCGGGCACGTGGTTATACAGCCCCCGCGTCGCCCAGCGCCTCCCTGCTCCGCACCTGGTAGAGGACCATCGGGTCCATCTCCTGGTATGTCTCGGGACCGGTCCTCATGATGACGTTCTTGATGCCGCTGTTGACGATCATCTTGGAGCATAGGAAGCAGGGCCAGATCCGGGTGAGCTCCCCTGTCTCCACCTCGAACCCGGCAAGGTAGAGAGTGCAGTTCCGGGCGAGCTTTCCTGCCTGCAGGAGCGCGTTCATCTCGGCATGGACGCTCCGGCACCTCTCGTAGTGCGACCCGGATGGGATGTCGTGGTCCTTCCTCCAGCAGCGCCCGAGTTCGGTGCAGTCCATCTGTTTCCGCGGTGCACCCGTGTACCCTGTGGAGACGATCGTGTGGAACTCGTCCACGATGATTGCCCCGAAGTTGCGGCGCAGGCACGTGCCCTGGTGCGCACACCGGAGAGCGAGATCGAGAAAATACTGGTGACGGTTGGTCCGCATGCTGGATCAGTATATCGGGTAACCATGTATTAAACCACGTGATTCCTGCATGGCAGGGAAAGAAGAGGCAAAAAACGATAGAGTGGACCATCAGGCACTGTATGCCTGGTAGTTCTCCAGGATCTCTTCTTGTGTCAGCCCGCGGTTATAGAGGGCAAAAGAGCCGATATCCCCCTTGTAGTAGAACGGGTATGCTGTCGACGACTGTTTTCCCATTGTCATGGGATACGAATTGTCCTTCAAATGAACTTCAGGGATCTGAGAGGGATTGGTAATACGTTCATTCCCTGGAACGTTCGACTGGTAATAACTGTAGGGTTTTGATTCGCCGTTGACATAGATCTTCGGAGTCCCCCCTTCCACGACGAGGTCAACGTAATTCCAATCGTTTGCAGAGACTGCAGCATTATCTGTCATGACATGATAATGTTTCCCGGTCACGCGGTCGTCCCACTCGAAGTAAACCCTGTCCCCGATGAGGTAGAGGTCGTAGTTCTTTTCTTCCTTGCTCGAACTTATCTGGAGACCTTTGCCAATTACCTGTTTCCAGTACTGGGACTGATTGGGATTCCCGACATTCTGGGGGTTCAGCCAGATCGAGATAGTGAGGTCGCCCGTGTAGGTGAGGGTGGGGTCGTCGGCATATGCTATCCAGTCATCCACCCCATCGAACGAGAGAAAACTCATGTTCATGGGGGAGCCCGTGTTGTGGAGTGCTGGGTTCCCGTTGATGCTGTAGGAAAGTGGAGTACAGTCCGTCCGAAAGACGCCTCCACCCGGTGTCCCACCCGCGAGGGCATAAGAAGTCGTGCCCCTCGTGATCCGGGCCCGGTCATCGCTCGAAATGAGGAGGTTTGCCTCTGGGTCGATGAGCTGGATCACCCACGTCCCGGTCGCGAAGGGCTTGAGCCGCCCGGTCGGAACGGTATCGGAGACGATGTAATCGCAATAGGACGAGTAACCGCTCGAATTTGGATAGATATAGAGGGTCTTTCCCTCGAGGCTCCCTCCCTTGATGAAAGGTGTGGGGTAAAGCGTCCTCCCGTCCGGGGTGACCACCTTGATCAGCACCTCTTTGCCGGCGACCGGGGGCTCCTGCCCGGCGAAGTGGAAGGGTTCGGCCTCTTTTATCGAGAGGGCCACGACCTCCATGGGTTGCCCGCCGGGTTGCATGATCTCCTCGGCCTTGGCTTCGCTCGCGATGTAGACCGTGTGGTGGAGTATTGAGGGGTACCCCATGAAGACCGACCAGAGGACGAGTGCAATCCCAATGACGAGGACGACCATGAGGATCACGCTGACAGTTTCCGAGACCCCCGTTTCCCTCACGCAATCACTCTTTCTCATCGAGGCCCCTGTCGCTTGCATTTTATACCCCGTTGCACAAAAAGGTTAGTGATCTGAGATGTGGTTTTCTGAGTATTATTTCTCGCAGGGGAAGAGTATGGATAATAATCACGCAGTCTCCTTCATCACCGTGCTTGCCCTTGCTGCGAACCTTGTTGTCGCCGGTGTCACGGCAGTCGTGCCGCCTGGCGCACAGGATTTCAACGTCTCCTCCACGCCGCCAATATCCTTCGCAGGATCTGTGCCTGCATATGGATCTCCCGGTCCGGCAGGGGGCTTCTCTGTGCCCCTGCCGGTATGGACTGCCGCAGGGCTCATTCTTATAGGGGCAGCTCTCGCTGCCCTTGTCATCCTCCGGCGCCAGAAAAGCTATGTACCCCGCGCGAAACGACTCCGGAAATGAGGAGGAGCTGTTCTCTGGAGCTGACCGGCTGGGTGGAGACCGGCGGAAAAGTCCTCTCCCGGGAGGAGATCCTCTCCCTCCTCCATGAGAACCCCCTTGCGCTATCGTCGTTTGGCGGGGAGTTCCTGCTCGAATGGGACGACTGCTGCGCAAGGGACGCCCTCGGTATCATACCGGGACCGGTGCCTCCCGGGAAGATCCGTTCGGGGAACCGGCTCATCGGGAGCGTCGAGCCGCGTTTCGGAGATATGGGACTGGAAAAGGCGATCGTCGCCTCGGTGACTCTCCGGAGCGACAGGGGCGTTGTCGCACTGTCAGGCGGGGTCGATTCCGCCCTCGTTGCCGCGATTGCACACCGTCCGTGCATCGCGGCGGGGACTGCGGAAAGCAGCGACCTCGCGATGGGCATTGGAACTGCCCGTGACCTGGGCCTCGAATGCATCCCTGTCGTCGTTGCGCCGGGTGAACTGGAGGAAGCCGTTGCCGAGGTCATCGGCATCATCCCGGAGAAGACCCCGCTTGACCTCTCGATAGCCCTCTCCTGGCATTTAGTCACGAAGTCTGCCAGGGATGCAGGGTACGACCGCGTCATCACAGGGCAGGGCGCCGACGAGCTCTTCGGCGGGTACAGGCGGTACCTCGAATCAACGGATATCGATACCCTCCTCGCAGACGATTTCGCGCGCCTGCCGGCCCAGGTCGCCCGTGACCAGTCTGTTGCGATGCAAAACAGGGTACTCCTCTCCTACCCCTACCTCGACGGGAGGGTCGTTTCGGCTGCACGTGCCCTCCCCGCACGGGAGAAAGTGGCTGGTGGTGTGCGGAAACGGGCGCTCCGGGAAGTCGCAGAGCGTTTTCTCCCCCGGGAAGTTGCATGGCGCGAGAAGAAGGCCATGCAGTATGGGACCGGGATCTGGCGGGAACTGCGAAGACTCGCGAGGAGAAAAGGATTCCCAACGGTGAAGGAATACCTCGCGCGGGCAGAGCGGTAATACTCTCATCCCAGAACAGGCGGAATATCGGGCAACCTCGGGAATTCGAATCGAGATGCCCTGTTTTCACGTGCATTTTTTATCGGATGCAATTGACCGGGAGATCTGCCTTGCATGGCCAATCAGCAATGATTATAAAAGGCGGTGCGGAGGGTACTTATTCTCATACGCGGAGGGACACCCCGGAAGGACGTGGAAGGGATGATCACAGAAAGAGACGTGGAACACATCGGGATGCTTGCAGATATCGCCATTCTCCGCGATGAACTCGAAGAGTTCACCACGAGTTTCAACAGGATCCTGGAATACTTCGATATCCTCGACCTGGTCACCGGCGATGGGGAAAACGAGGAAACCAGTTTCAATGTCTTCCGCGAAGACGACGTCGCCCCCTCGCTCTCCCAGGATGAAGCCCTTTCGAACGCGAAGGATACAGAAGAGGGGTTCTTCAGGGCACCCCGGGTGATGTGATGGCAGGCGGGACGCTCTCTTTCCACCCTGACGACCGGTACAACGCTTTCCTGAGGACCGTCCCCAAAGTTGCGTTCGGCAGAGGGCGGCTCAGCGGTGTTCCCGTTGCAGTCAAGGACAACATATCGACGGCCGGCATCGAGACGACATGCGCGTCCCGCATCCTCTCTGGATATGTCCCTCCCTACGATGCGACTGTCGTCTCCCTCCTCAAGAGGGAGGGGGCCGCGATCGTGGGGAAGACCAACATGGATGAGTTCGGCATGGGGAGTACGACAGAGAACTCGGCGTTCGGCCCAACAAAAAACCCGCATGACCCGGGACGTGTCCCGGGCGGTTCATCGGGCGGGAGCGCTGCAGCGGTTGCAGCCGGACTGGTCCCTCTTGCCCTCGGGACGGATACCGGGGGGTCTATCCGCTGCCCTGCAGCGTTCTGCGGCATCGTCGGGCTCAAGCCCACTTACGGGAGGGTCTCGCGGTACGGGCTGGTCGCGTATGCAAACTCTCTCGAGCAGATTGGCCCCATGGCAGCCAGTGTCTCCCAGGTCAACCTCCTGATGAGCGTCATTGCCGGGCACGACCACCGGGACTCGACTTCCTCCGATGCACCCTATTCCCATACCCCTGACGTGAACATCCGGGGGACACGGGTCGGAGTCCCCGAGGAGTTCTTCGGGGAAGGCGTCGATCCCAGGGTCGCATCGGTTGTCTGGGACGCAATTTCTCTCCTCGAACGGAAGGGTGCAGAGATCATCACCTGCAGGCTTCCATCCATGTCCTACGCGCTGGCCGCGTATTACGTGACGTGCATGAGCGAAGCGAGCTCCAACCTCGCCCGGTATGACGGTGTCCGGTACGGCCCCCCTCCCGATGTCAAGAAGCCCTGGCACGAGGCGTTCCAGGAAAGGCGGCGGGAAGGCTTCGGCCTCGAAGTCAGGCGGAGGATAATGATCGGGACCTTTGCCCTCTCCTCGGGTTACTACGGGAAGTACTATGCAAAGGCGCAGGCCGCACGAAAGAACGTCCGGAAAGAGTTCCGGCACCTCTTTGCAGAGGTCGACGTCATCGCCGGCCCGACCATGCCAACGGTCGCGTTCCGGCTCGGGGAAAAAAGCGATCCCCTCTCCATGTACCTCTCCGATATCCTGACGGTCCCCGCAAACCTCGCCGGAGTCCCGGCTATATCAGTCCCGTGCGGGAAGGTGGATGGTCTCCCGGTCGGCCTTCAGGTCATGGGGCGGTGGATGGAAGACGAGCGGGTTGTCGATGTCGCCTACGCCTACGAACAGGGGGTGCAGACGTGAACATCATCGTGGGGCTCGAGGTCCACTGCCAGCTCGATACGCGCACGAAACTTTTCTGCAGCTGCTCGACAGATTACCGCAACGATGGCCCCAACACGCACGTCTGCCCTGTATGCCTGGGCCTGCCCGGGTCTTTGCCTGTTCTCAACAGGAAGGCGGTGGAGTACGCCCTGCAGGTCGCAAAAGCCCTCCACTGTGCTGTCCCCGACGAGGCGGTATTCTCACGGAAGAACTATTTCTACCCTGACCTGGACAAGGGCTACCAGATAACCCAGTACGACAGGCCCCTTGCAGTCTCCGGGTACCTGGACATCGAAGGGGAAGATGGGGAGAAAAGGGTCCGGATCACGCGAGTCCACATAGAGGAGGATCCAGGTCGCCTGGTGCACAAAGGCGGGACGGACAAGCCCCGGTATTCATTGGTGGACTACAACCGGGCAGGGATCCCATTGATCGAGATCGTCACGGAGCCGGACCTCAGGTCCCCGAGGGAGGCCCGCCGGTTTCTCAACAAGCTCCGGGCGACGCTCGAGTACCTGGAAGTCTTCGATAGCGAGAAGGAGGGCTCTCTCCGGGTCGATGCAAACATCTCGCTCGAAGGGAGCGAGAGGGTGGAGATCAAGAACATCACGTCCTACAAGGGCGTGGAAAAAGCCCTCACGTTCGAGGTCACACGCCAGAAAAATGCACTGCGTCGCGGTCAGAAGATCGTGCGCGAGACCCGCCACTTCGTCGAGGCGAGGGGAGTCACTACGTCTGCCCGGAGCAAGGAGATGGAGCAGGACTACAGGTACTTTCCTGAACCGGACCTCCGCCCATTGAGGGTCGCAGGCTGGGTCGACGCGATAGTCCTGCCCGAGCTCCCGGATGCACGCCGCCAGAGGTTCATGGAACAGTACGGGTGCTCCCCCATCCATGCCCGAACATTGACAGGGGATATCCGGATCGCGGAGTTCTACGAGGAGGTTACCGGGATTGATCCCGCCCTCGCTGCCACGTGGATTGCAGACACGCTCCTCGGGGAGCTCAATTACAGGGGTATGTCCATTTCTGCCGTCCCTCCTGCAATCTTCTCCCGGCTCCTGTCCCTGGTTCGGTCGGGGGTCATTACGGATCGAAATGGTGTCGACGTGCTGCGGGTGCTCCTCGACGAATTGAAAGAGGGGGGGACCTGCGAGACGCCGGAAGAATGCATCGAGAGGCTGGGCCTCCAGGCCATACCAGCCGAGGCCTCCGGCAGTGACGATCCAGTAACCATAGCTGCCCGCGAAGCGCTTGCCGAGAACCCGCGTGCAATGGATGACTACAGGAACGGCAGGAAAGAGGCATTCAATTTCCTCGTCGGCCAGGTCATGAGGAAGACGAGGGGGTGTGCAAAACCTGCAGATGTCAACCAGGTGCTCATCCGTCTCCTTGAAAAGGACGAGTGACTCGCCCATGCACCTCATCGTGGCCGAAAAGGACATATCGGCGCGGAGGATTGCCGCGATACTTGCCGGGGAAAGAAAAGTCCAGGTATCCAGGGACGGCGGTACCTCCAGTTACAGCTTCGACGGGACTACGGTCATCGGCCTCCGTGGGCACGTCGTGGAAGTCGATTTTACCGAGGAGTACTCTAACTGGCGTGACGAGTCCCGTACGCCGCGCAGCCTGATCGACGCCCCCACGGTCAAGGTCCCGACGGAAAAGAAGATCGTCGCACTGCTCCAGAAACTCGCAAGGAAGGCCACGCGAGTGACGATTGCGACCGACTTCGATACGGAGGGGGAGCTCATAGGGAAAGAAGCCTACGAACTCGTCCGGGCTGTCAACCCATCGGTCCCTGTCGACAGGGTCAGGTTCTCGGCCATAACGCCCGGCGAGATCAGGCATGCGTTCTCCTCGCCGACCGAGATCGACTTCGCCCTGGCATCCGCGGGCGAAGCCCGCCAGGTTATCGACCTGATGTGGGGGGCGTCCCTGACGCGATTCCTCTCGCTCGCGGCGAGAAGGGGAGGGTCGAACATCCTCTCCGTCGGCAGGGTCCAGAGCCCGACACTCGCGATGATTGTTGATCGGGAACGGGAGATCGAGGCATTTCGGCCGGAGAAGTACTGGCAACTCCATCTCCTGACCGAGAAGGAAGGCGAGGAGATCGAGGCGCGCCATACTACGTCCCGTTTCCATGACTTCCAGGATGCCCTTGCCGCAAAGGGGAGGAGCGTCCCGCCCCTCGTCGTGACCAGCGTGAAGGAGGGGATAAAAGTCGACCGTGCTCCATCTCCCTTTGACACGACCTCCTTCATCGTTGCCGCGGCACGCCTTGGCTTTTCTGCAGCGAATGCCATGCGCATCGCAGAGGAGCTGTACATGAACGGGTACATCTCCTATCCCCGGACGGACAACACTGCCTATCCCCCGACCCTCGACCTCTCCCAGGTCCTCTTCTCAATTCTGCCGACGGTCTTCCGGCCCGACGTGGAGTGGGTGATGGCAAACCGGAGGGCTGTCCCCACGCGGGGGCAGAAGACGAGCACCGACCACCCCCCCATACACCCGACCGGGCCGGCAAGCAGGCAGGAACTGGGAGAGGAACGGTGGAAGGTGTATGAACTCGTCGTAAGGCGGTTCCTTGCCACACTCTCGCCGGACGCCCGCTGGAAGACGATGAAGATCATGCTCTCTGCCGGAGGCGAGCCCTACACGGTCACCGGTGGCCAGATCACCGAGCCTGGGTGGAGGAAGGTCTACCCGTTCAGTGCCGCCACGGAATACCTCCTGCCGGAGATTGGGGAGGGGGAGGTCTTACCACTCCGCGAGGTCAGGATGGAGGAGAAAGAGACCCAGCCCCCTCCGCGGTTCACGCAGAGCCGGCTCATCCAGAGGATGGAAGAGCTCGGACTGGGGACGAAGAGCACGCGCCACGAGGTTATCCAGAAGCTCATATCGCGGAAATACGTCGAGGGAAACCCCCTGCGACCCACTCTCGTCGGGCGGGCGGTGATAGAGAGCCTCGAGAACCATGCCGACACGATCACTCGGCCTGAGATGACCCAGACTCTCGAGAGCCACATGCAGCAGATAAAAGAGCGGGCCAGGGAGAGCGGCGATGTTGTTCGGGAGTCCCGGGGTATGCTGCACGAGGTCTTCGACCAGCTCGAGGCACACGAGGGGGAGATTGGGGAGGAGATCCGGGAGCAGACCGCAGAGGAGTTGAGGCTCGGGCCCTGCCCAATCTGCGGGCACGACCTGCGCATCCACCATGTCCGGAACCATACCCAGTTCATCGGCTGCACGCATTACCCCGAGTGCACCTTCAACATCGGCCTCCCAGCGACGATGTGGGGGTACGCAGTCCGCACGGATGCGGCATGCGCCGAGCACGGTCTGCACCACGTCCGCCTCGTCAGGAAAGGCTCGCGTCCGTGGGAGATCGGCTGTCCGCTCTGTCACCATATCGAATCGCTCCGTGAGACACTGTCCCTCCTCCCCTCGGCAGGTGGAGAACTCGTGACAAAGATGGTTGCATCCCGGCTCTACTCGGTCCAGGACCTCCTCCAGGTACCTGCAGAAAAGCTTTCCGAAGCCCTCTCGATCCCCCATTCTCTAGCCCAGCAGCTCCAGAAGGAGGCAGGGGAAGCCCTGGACCTGCTCCGGCGGAGGTCCGACTGCAGGAAGTTCGTCCGATCCCATGTCGCCCCGCGCAAGGGGAGGAGCCCGGCCGCTATCGTGAAGAAACTCGCTGCTGCCGGCATCAACGGGATAGACGATCTTGGCCGGGCTGATCCCTCTGTCCTCAGGGAAGTTGGCCTCGGTCAAAAGGAGATAGAAGTGCTCCAGGCCGAGGCACGCCGCGAAGCGGGTGAGCGCCTCCTGAAGAGCATCGGGATCCCCCCTGTAAGCCTCAGGAAATACCTCGCTGCAGGGTTTTATACTCCTGATTCGCTACTCTGCGTCCACCCCCTTTTCATAGCGGAAAAGACAGGGATATCTCCGGATACCGTCTTCAGGCACGTGGAGGCCGTTGCAAGCCAGCTGGGGAAACCTGCCCCGGCACGCGTGACCTCCGCGAAGTTCAAGCGGGGAAGGGAAGACCTACTCTCCTTACCCGGTATGACGCCCCAGGTCTACGAACGGCTCCTGTCTGCTGGCGTTTATGACAGGGAAACGCTCCATGAACTCGACGAATCGCTGATCGCCGTCAGGTCAGGTCTTCCCCGCAAGAAGATTGCCGCTTTTCGGAAGGCTGCCCCCCTCATAAAGAAGAAAAGGTCTGGAGAAGACATCATAGTGATCTAGGAAGGAGCCTGTCCATGCATATCAACTGGAAGAGCTGGACCCACATAACCAAACTCGACCCCGACAAGCATCTTGCACCCGAGCAGATACGGGAGGTCGTCACGAGCGGGACGGATGCCCTGATGCTCTCGGGGACTCTGAATGTGACTCGGAAGAATATGCAGGAGCTCCTGAGGCAGGTCGCCGAGTACGGCCTGCCCCTCGTCGTCGAACCAGCCTGCCCCGAGGCGGTCATCGACGATGGATTCGACCTCCTCTTCGTCCCGAGCGTCATGAATAGCCGGAACGTGGAATGGATCGTGGGGAAGCACACGCTGTGGGTAGCCCAACACGAGATTGACTGGGACCACGTGGTCCCGGAGGCTTACATCGTCCTCAACCCGGACTCTTCCGTTGGCAGGGTCACGGACGCAAACTGTGCCATCACGGCCAGGGAAGCTGCAGCGTACGCGATGGTCGCCGACCGGTACTTCCACTTCCCCATCGTCTATATCGAGTATTCGGGAATGTACGGAGATCCCGAGGTCGTCAGGGCAGTGTGCGAGGCACTCGACTCCGCTGTCCTTTACTATGGGGGTGGGATCGACTCGCCAGAGAAGGCTGCCGAGATGGCCCGCTACGCCGACACGATCGTCGTCGGCAACGCCATCTACGAGAAGGGTATCGATGTCCTGAAAGCAACTGTGAACGCCGTTTCGTGAACCAGACCGGACAAAAGGATGCCCGATGTTTCGTTCGTCCTGGTCGAGCCGCTCTACGAGGGGAACGTGGGGTTTGCAGCCCGGGCAATCAAGAACTTCGGGTTCTCCCGGCTCGTGCTGGTGGACCCCTGCCCCCTCGGAGACGACGCGCTCGCCCGGGCTGCACATGCCTCGGACGTCCTGAAGGCAGCCCGGACCTGCTCCCTCGAGGAAGTCTTCTCCGAAAGCGACATCACGGTCGCGACTACAGGCGAGGTCGGAAAGACGATCTGCCACCCGATGAGGATGCCCTACTGCTCGCCGCGCGAACTGCGCGGGATGCTCTCTCGTGTGGAGGGGACTGTCTCCATCCTCTTCGGGCGCGAGAACTGGGGGCTGAACAACGACGAGATACGGCGCTCCGACATCGTATGCACCGTCCCCACCTCTCCCGATTACCCCATCATGAACATCTCGCATGCTGTCGCCATCATCGCGTACGAGCTCGCCGGTCTGCCTCCCGGGGAGTACTTGCTCGCCGGGAGGGAGCAGATGGAGCACCTCTACCGCCACATCGACCAGTACCTCACTCTCATCGGGCACCCCCCCTTCAAGCGCGAGGGAACGATGCTCATGATGAGGCGGATATTCGGCAGGGCTAGACTCACCGCACGCGAGGCGTCCACCCTCCACGGCCTGATGCGGAGGTCCGAGTGGCACATCAGGCACGATGCACGCGGGGGGAAGCCCTAATACAATTCCCCGGTACATTTCTTCCCATGATCCTCGTGGACTGGCAGATCGTAGACAGGGTCCGGAGGGGATTCATCACGGTTGAACCTTTCGACCCCGCCCTCGTCCAGCCGAATTCTCTCGATATTCGTCTTGGGGACCATTTCATCTGGTACGAAGCGGGGGATTCTGTTATCGACCCGTACCGTGTCGAGACAATCAGCGAGGGGACCGTCGAAACAACGGCGGACTCCATCGTTATTTCTCCCGGCCAGTTCATCCTCGCAAAGACCCTGGAGGTCATCGGCCTGCCGGACAACATTGTCGCGAGCATCGAGGGGAAGAGCAGCATCGCGAGGCTGGGTGTGGAACTCCACCAGACAGGCGGCTGGATTGACGCGGGGTTCCGGGGCTCTATCACCCTCGAGATGTGCAACGTGAACGCACGGCCTGTCCGGATGTACGCAGGGATGCCGATAGGCCAGCTCGTTTTCTACGCAACGGAGAAGGCGCTTGCACCGTATAACGTCAAGAAGGACGCCAAGTACATGGACCAGCAGCAGGCGACCCTCTCGCGGTACCACCGGAACATCCGGGACATCTGAATGGGTATATACACGATGAAATCAGAATTATCTGGGAATATCCGAGAGCAGTGGAGCTAGACAATGCGACTTCTCCTTATCCATTCCGATTTTATTGAATTCGAGGCAAAGCAGAAGACCAGCATGGCAGAGGAAGGCCAGCCACTCAAGGGTTTCGTCGAAGAGGCGCTCGTGGTCTTCTGCGCTGTCGAGTCAGTGGACGAAGACGATATTGCCGGCGTGGTGGAGCAGGCCGGCAATGAGATATCGAGGACAGCAGACCAGCTCTCCGTGGAGAATATCGTCCTCTACCCATATGCCCACCTATCCAGCGATCTTTCACGGCCCGATACGGCCATCGGGGCCCTCAAGATGCTCGAGCACCTCCTCGTAGCTCTCGGGTTCAAGGTCGCGAGGGCTCCGTTCGGGTGGTACAAATCGTTCCGGCTCTCCTGCAAAGGACACCCCCTCTCCGAGCTCTCGCGGACGGTCCAGCCCCTCGAAGAGGGGATGAAAAAAGAGAAGAAGGATGTGACTCACGAGTTCTTCGTCCTCACCCCGGACGGCACCCGACACGACCCCGAGAAGTTCATGGACAGATCAGCCTTCGGCTGCCTCGTCCGCAAGGAGCTGGGGGAGCCGTCAGAAGGCGGAGGAGAACCTGCCCACGTCGAGCTGATGCGTTCCAAGGAGCTCGTGGACTACGAACCGGTCTCTGATGTCGGGCACCTGCGCTGGTTGCCGAAAGGCAAGCTCATCCGCGACCTGCTTGCAGACTACGTTCTATCCCGGGTTCTGCCATACGGTGCTAGCCCCGTGGAGACGCCGGTGATGTACGACCTCGCGGACAAGGCCATTTACGAGCATGCCGACAAGTTCGGGGAAAGGCAGTACCGGTTCAAGAGCGGGACGCGCAACATGATGCT
>JAPXNX010000013.1:0-14391 GCA_033811795.1 Methanolinea sp.
CGGACATGGTCCCGGCGGCGACCCGCCCGACCCCCTCGAAGACATCGATGAGCGAGAGCTCCTTCCCGTCGAGGAAACCGGGGAGCATCGCCCCGCCCGTGACCACGATCGACGGGACATTGCACCGCGCCGCGGCCATCAGCATGCCCGGGACGATCTTGTCGCAGGTCCCGAGCAGGACGACCCCGTCGAATGCATGGGCCTCGACCATCATCTCCACGGAGTCGGCTATGGTCTCGCGGGACGGGAGAGAGTACCGCATCCCCTCGTGGCCCATGGCTATCCCGTCGCATATCCCTATCACCCCGAACTCGAACGGGACGCCCCCGGCCGCTGCAATGCCCTCCCGTACCTTCGCAGCGAGCGTCCGCAGGTTCTGGTGCCCCGGGACGATGTCGTTCCAGGCATTCGCAATCCCTATGAACGGGAGGTCCATCTCGCGGTCCGTCACTCCGAGGGCCCGGAGGAGCGCCCTGTTGGGGGCTCTCTGGTACCCATCCTTGACCTTCGTGCTCCGCATCATCGGCAGTCGCCTGTTCCGGGATAGAGCTCTCTACTGGAGACCCATAATGGATTCCCCGCCTCCTGGAGCCATCCACTCTCTGGCACGAAGACTGCACCCGCGTTTTCTCCGGAAGATGGCCCGTGAACGCAAGTTGCCATGCGGGTCTTCAGGTCTTCCGGTACTCTCCGGCGGCCTTGACCAGGGACTTCGTGAAGGCCGGGGAGAAATAGGAGTGGGCATACGTCCCGACAGTGCCGTACTCGAACAGCCCGTCCTGTCCATCGCTGATCCCTTTTCCGCGGGAGAGCGCGAGTGCAAACCGGGCATCGCCCTGGCAGGAGACGCTCGAGTAGTGGAACTCGTGCCCCCGCAGGGAGCATCCCGCGGGGACGAGCGGGGGCCCGCCCGACCACACGCCTTCGACGTAATCGAGGGCCTGGAGTTTCTTATTTATACTCGCCGTCGCAGGAAGCACGCCTGCCATCGGGTACGACCTTTCCGTCTCGAGGGACTCACAGAGGTACAGCAGTCCCCCGCACTCGCCGAACACCGGCATCCCGTCCGATGCGGACCGGCGGATCGACTCCGTGCACGCCGACAGGGAGAGCCCTTCCGCGTGCAACTCCGGGTAGCCGCCACCGAGGTAGACGGCGTCGACCTGCGGAAGCGGGTCTTCCAGGGGGGAGAAGAAGAGGAGCCCCGCCCCGCTCGCACGGAGGAGGTCGAGGTTCTCCTGGTAGTAAAAGCAGAACGCAGGGTCCATGGCGACCCCTATCGTCACAGAGGGAGGGGGGATGGTCCGGTCGAGCGCCCCTTCCACGGCTAGCGGCGGGGCTTCCCGGGCGATCCTGACGATTCCATCGATATCACAGCAGTCCTCCATGGCCTGGCCGAATTTTCCGCTGGCCCCGGCTTCGCTGGCCATCAGGAGACCGAGGTGCCGGCTCTCCACCCGGAGATCAAGCTGCCAGGGGACGTACCCGAGGGCCGGGAGCCTCAGCCCGGACGCGATGATCGACCTGTGCCTGTCGCTGCCGGTCCTGTTGAATATGGCCCCTGCGATCCGGACGGAAGGATCGAACGCGGAGTACCCGAGCAGGAGGGCGTGCACGCTCCGGGACATCCCGCGGACATCGGCGACGAGGACGCAGGGCGAAGAGAGGATGCGCGAGACATGGGCGGTGCTCGCGCAGTCAGTGCCATCCATCCCGTCGTACATGCCCATCACGCCCTCGATGACGGCGATGTCAGCGCCCTGGCAGGCCCGGGCAAACGTCTCCGCGACCCCGTCTTCCCCCATCATGAATGGGTCCAGGTTCCGCGAGACCCTCCCGCAGACCGCGGCATGGTGCGTGGGGTCAATGAAGTCCGGGCCGACCTTGAAGGGCTGGACGGTATACCCCCTGGCGACGAGGGCTTCCATGATCCCGCGGGTGACCGTTGTCTTCCCGCACCCGCTGTGCGTCCCTGCAATGACGACCCTCGGGATCGCGGTCTGCATCAATTCCCCTGCCTGCCCTGGGAGGGTCCGTTTGGAGGTCCGTCCCTCGCCTTCACCCGATCCCCCACTGGGCGAGGGTCGTCCGCGACGGGTCGATGTCGGCCCAGGACCACCCCAGCGCCTCGATGATCCGTGATATGGGCTGCTTGATGGTCTTTTCCATCATCGTTTCCCAATCGACCATGAACTCCGGCGGGACCTGGTCGCCGTACTCGAAGCAGAGGACATCTGTCTTGGGATACTTCCCGGCGACGTTCTTGATATAGACGCGCTTCGGCTTGCTCCCCCTGGAAAAGGTCATCCCCAGGTGCTCGTTCGCATACTTCGCACCCCGGATGTGTGCGTCATCGTTCTGGTAGTCCCCGAGCTCCTTCCCTATCCCGCCGGGGATTCCGACCTCATCGAGCGGGAACTTCCCCGACCGGAACTCCCTGATGACCTCCCCCAGGTACTTCCGGACGGCATCGTACCCTTCCCCACGGAGGATGAGCTCGATGACGCGGGCCTGGACCGTCTTCGTGATCTGGGGATAGTCGCTCCGGCGGATCTCGAACCCCACGATATCGATCCCGTCGACGGCCGCCCCTTCCTTCCATACCAGGTGCCCGGCATACCGCTTCTTCCTGCCCGCCTGGAAGAACCGGCGGTAGACCTTCTCAAACTTGATGGAGAAGTAGTGGACGTCGGCGTTCAGCTCCCTCTTCGCGAACCCGGCGTAACTCTCGTTGAGTTTCGCCTCGATCCTCCTTGATTCAGCGATGGTCGCTTCGAGGCCGAGGCCGGGGAGCTCCACCATGCACGAGTCCGTATCACCGTAGATAACGCGGTACCCGAGGCCCTCGATCACCCTGCGCGTGTGCTCGATGATCGCCCTCCCTACGGACGTGACAGCCGCCCCTATCTCCCTGTCGTAAAGCCTGAAACGGGCGTACCCACTCACCCCGTAGTACGTATTCATGATGACCTTGATGACGTTCTGCTGCATGTCGTAAACGATGTACTCGGGCGACCCGAAGGGGAACGTGTTCCGCATGGCTTTCTTTTCGTCCCTCTCCACGAGGAGGTCGCGGATGATGCTCCGTGTCAGCCCGTCGGGCTCTTTCCTGAACCTGACGCCGTTTGGTGCCCGGAGCTCACCTTTCGGGTCCTTGGTCTCGGGAGACGCATTGATGGTCATCATGGCCATCGGGTAGAGCGACTTGAGGTCGAGGACGACGACGTTCTCCCGGATCCCCTTGCTCGGGTCGAAGACCGTGGCCCCCTCGAACTCCTCTGCATGTGCATACCCCTTGGACGGGAGCACATACTTCCCGTGCGCTTTCCGGAGGACGAATATATCGACGACGTTCGAGGAGTTGAGGGTCTTTTCCAGGGGGCAGCCGACGTAGCGCGCGATCTCCCGGTAGAACTCTATGATCCGGTTCTTCTCGTTGATCCCCACGCAGAGGGCGACGTCCTTGTGGTTGTACTCGACGAGTAGAGCGGGGTCGCTGCGCCAGAGGCCCGAGACAGTACCTTTGTAGCGCACCTTCGTGTCCCCGAGTTCGGCCTCCGCGACGGCGTCGAGCCTGTAGGACTCCTTCTGGGTGGCATGCATCTTTCGATAGGCGAGGAGCAGGTCGAACTGCGCCCTGCCCCTGACAGCTAGCCTTTCCGTCTGCCCCTCGAGCCGTGAGAGCTGGGAAAACGGCAGGGATAGCGCCGCCATCCGCCGGGAGAGGTACGGAAGGTCGAAGTCGAGGAAGTTCCAGCCGGAGAGGATGTCTGGGTCCGTCCTCCGGATATAAGAGATGAACGCCTGAAGCATCCCGGCCTCGTCCGTGAAGATGGCGATCTCGTGCCGGGACGGGTCGAAACAGCCGGATGGCCGTGGCTCAGCCTTCCGGACCTCCTCCTCCGTAAGCGCCTTTCCAGGCGGGGCGTACAGGAACGTGCTGTACCTCTCCTGGTAGGAGTCCCATGCCGTGATGCAGATGATGGCATCCCTGGTGGGCTCAGGGAAACCGCGCTCGTCCTCGCACTCGATGTCCACCAGGCAGACCCGCGGCGGGACGTCGATGTCACCCGGGGCGATCTCGTCGTAATTGGCGACGAGAGAGGGGGTGATCATGCCTCCCCTGATGCCGCAGTCGATCGCGAACCGTGTCGTGAACGGGATGTCGGCCTCGAAGTGGGTCCTGTACTTCTCCCTCTCTTCACGGACATCCGTGGGGCGCTCCGTATAGATACGCACCAGCTCCTCGCCGCGGATCGAGTTGTACTTCTTGTTCTCTTCAACTTCTGCCCGAGGTGACGGCGGGGCTGCTGCAGCAAGAGTTGCAGGGACGTAGAAATACGGGCGGAACCCGGTCACCTGGACGTGGACCGGCTCACCCTTCCCGTCCCTCCCGAAGACGTGGACGATTGGCCCCGATGGGCCAACCGTGTACTCGATCTGCATCACGGAGACCCGCAGATCTCCCCCTCGTCCGGCCGGGCCGTCCCTGCCCGGCACTCTCTCTCCTGCCGCTGCTCCCGATAGTTCCATGCTATGTTTCAGACTCCAAGTCCCCTGCACAGGCCTGTCACGGTGTCCAGCGCCAGCGCGAATTTCTCCTTTTCCCAGGGGTCGAGCGCCCACTCCTCGATCTCCAGAACTCCTTCGCTCCCGATGACCGCTGGGACGCCTATGGAGCAGTTCCGGGCGCCGTATTCGCCGTCGGGAATACAGGAGCAGGGGGTAACTGTCCTTTTGTCCTCGATAATCGCCTCGATAAGCGCTGCAATGTGGTATGCAGGGCCAAAGACCGTCCCCCCCTTTCCCCTGATGATCTCCATGCTTGCTCCGCGGAGGCGATTGAGCATCACCTCCCTCCTGGGGATGTCCACGGGGTCGTCGAGGCGGCTGAAGAGCGGGACCTGGTTCTCCCCGTGGTCCCCGATGACAAACGGCCGGCCCCGGATATTCTCCTCCCGCAGAACGAGGCCGAACCGCGCTGAGTCTACCTGGCCGCCGAACCCTATGCATCGCCCCGGTTCAAGGCCGTTTTTCCTGCAGAGGTAATAATTGTTTATGTCCATCGGGTTCGTGACAGTGATGAGCACTCCACCGAAATTTCGGATGGCCTGGCTGCACTCGAAAGCGACAGGGAGGTTGGCCTGCAGGAGGTCTGCACGTGTCCTGGTCTCGGGAGTCCGGGGGACGCCTGCAGAAAAGACGCAGATATCCGTTCCCGCGACATCCTCCCAGTCAGTGCTGACAGGGACGTCGAGTCCGGTGTGCATGATGTCGAGGACCTGGGCCCGGAGGAACTCGGAGGCTGCATCGTACATGACCAGTTCGTCGGCGAGACCCAGCACCGTGCAGAGGTACGCGACCTCGCCGCCTATCCTGCCTGTCCCCAGGACCGAAATCCGTGCCATACTCTGTATCATACGCAGGATGAACGAATAAATAATTACAATTACGGCGACTTCTCTTACGCATGATCACGCTCCTTCCCGGCCCGGTCTCTGCCGGCGGGGTCACCCTGCGGAACCACCTCGTGCTCGCGGCTGGAATTCTCGGCACGACCGGTGCGTCTCTTTTGCGCATACTCTGCAGCGGCGCCGGGGGCGTCGTAACCAAGTCCATCGGCCCGGTCCCCCTCGAAGGTCACCCCGGTCCCTGCCTCGTCCCCCTCGACTGCGGTCTTCTCAATGCGATGGGCCTCCCCAACCCCTCGGTGGAGTTCCTCAACGAGATTTCTCCCCTCGCAGGTCAGCCCGTCGTTGCCAGCATCTTTGGCGGGTCTCCCGAAGAGTGCGCGACCGTGTGCCGCTGGTTCCGGGGCAGGGTTGCAGGTGTGGAGTTGAACCTCTCTTGTCCCCATGCAAGCGGGTACGGTGCTGCCCTCGGGACGGACCCGGTCCTCGTCGAGGAGTGCACGAGGGCTGTCGCCTCCGCTGGGCTGCCCACCTGGGTGAAACTCACCCCGAATGTCACCGATATCTGCGAGATCGGCAGGGCCGCAGAACGCGGCGGCGCCTCGGCTATAGTTGCAGTCAACACCGTCAAGGCAATGCGGATCTCGGTTGACCTCCGGCAGCCGATACTCGGGAACAGGTTCGGCGGGCTGTCCGGGAGGGCAGTCTTCCCGATAGCGGTCAGGTGTGTCTACGAGCTCTATGATGCCTGTTCCATCCCCATCGTCGGGTGCGGAGGGGTGTCCAGGGCGGAGGATGTCCTCGAGATGATGATGGCCGGTGCAGTCGCGGTCGAGATCGGGTCTGCAGTCAGGGAAGACATCTCTCTCTTCTCCCGGATCGGAAAAGAGCTCTACTCCCCGGACGGCCTCCCTGCCCGGGAGATCGTGGGGTGCGCCCATGAGTGAGGGCCTGCCTGTCCCAGCCCGGATCACACGCGTCATACCCGAGACCCCATCGGTCGCCACGTTCGAGTTCGACGTGGAGTTCTCTTTTACCCCCGGTCAGTTCGTGATGGTGTGGGTTCCGGGAGTCGACGAGGTCCCGATGGCGCTCTCCTCGGCATCGTCGATCACTGTACAGCGCGTTGGCGATGCGACTGCTGCGCTCTTCCGGATGGGTCCGGGTGACAGTATCGGCATCAGGGGGCCGTTTGGGAACGGGTTCCCCAAGGGGAAGAAGATGCTTGCGGTTGCGGGGGGCGTGGGTGCGGCCCCACTCCTCCCGGCCGTCGCAGCAGGCGGGGTGGAGAAAGTCCTGCTCGGTGCCCGGTCCCGGGATGAACTGCTTTTCCGGGAGAAGTTTGTGTCCCTTGCCTCTCTTTCAGTTGCTACCGATGACGGGTCGCTCGGTCTCCCGGGTTTCGTCCCTGAACTCCTCCGGACCGAGGACATCTCTACCTGCGACGCAGTCCTCTGCTGCGGGCCCGAGAGGATGATGGCCAGGGTCCTTGCCCTCCTCGTCGGGTGGGGCTGCCCAGGGAAGGGGTACTTCAGCCTCCAGAGGTACATGAAGTGCGGGGTCGGTGTCTGCGGGTCCTGCTGCATCGACCCAGGTGGGTTGCGGGTATGCCGCGATGGCCCGGTCTTCCCCGGGGATCTCCTCGTGGAGGGCGAGTTCGGGCGGTATGGGCGGGACGCCGCGGGGCGCCGCTGCCCGGTCTGATGGCGAGCAGGAGAAAGTTTTTGCATGACAAAAGGCAGTCTTTATTTCATTAATCTGTCTTAAATTATTGCAAAATGCCAATGCAGTGCAAAAATCATTTAGAAAGGTTTTAATAAGACCAGAAAGGATTTTAATTTTGAACCTATACGCGAAGTGAATTATTGGGTAGGGTATAGGTGGATATTCGAGAGGTGTGTAACAAATGGTATTTCATCCTCCTGTAGCAATCGTTGCAAAAGCTGGCGATTCCGGGAAATACAAGGTAGGACTGCCAGTCTGGAACATGGTCATGCGTGGGTTCATGTCCGGCGCCTACATCGCGATGGGTGGCGGCCTTGCAACTGTGTGCAGTACCGGGATACAAGCAACCGATGTCGCGCTCCGGTATGGTACCGCCAGTGCTGGTTTTGCACAGCTCGTCCTGGGAGCGGTGTTCCCTGTCGGGCTCATCATCACCGTTCTTACCGGTGCAGAGCTCTTCACGGGTGACGCGATGCTCGCCCCGATGGCTGCATTCGTTCACAAGGTCTCCTGGGCGCAGGTCATCAACCTCTGGGTCTGGGTCTACATCGGAAACCTGATCGGGTCGATCGTCTATGCCTACATCATGGCGAACGGTCCCTTCGTGTCATTCGATGCAGCTGGAGCCGCGACGGTCACGGCTTTCGGCTCACGAGCCATAGCCATAGCATCGGCGAAGGTCAGTTATGTCGGCACGATGGGAATGTGGTCGGCGTTCCTGAAAGGCATTGGTTGTAACTGGCTCGTGAATCTGGGTATCCTCCTCGGTATCTGTGCGGACGATCTGATAGGCAAGTTCTTCGGGATCTGGTTCCCGATCATGTGCTTCGTTTCCACCGGGTTCGAACACTCGGTTGCCAACATGTACTTCATCTCCGCGGGCATCCTCACCCAGGGATTCCTTGACCCTGCCAAGATCAATGCCGGTCTGAACTGGGTCACATTCTGGACGAACAACATGATCATCGTCACGATAGGGAACATCGTGGGTGGCATGTTCTTCGTCGGGGTCCTTTACTGGGTTGCCTTCAGGAAGGAGATCGCAGCCCTGAAGTAACGTGACTGAATGAAGATCGGAGAAGTCAACGCGAAGGTCTCGATCCTCGCCGTGGTGGTGGTCGGGGTCTTCGCCATCTTTTTGCTTTATACGTACCTGCTCACAGGGGACTCGGCGCTCCTTCTCTGGGGCATCCCGATGCTCGTCCTGCTGGTCGTCATTCCCCTCGCCCTCAACTACATGAGCCAGAGCGAGTACGCTGCACTCGAACCCATGTACCGGGAAAAGGCCCGGCCCGTCAGGATCAAGATGATCAACCCCGGGATGCTGGGCGAGATCGTCCGGATCGAGGGTGTCGTGGAGAGGGTCTACTTCCAGTTCATCAACCGTCCCCAGTACCTCGTCGCCGACAGGAGCGGGGAGATATCTGTCAAGATGTTCACCACCCCGCGGGAAGAGGTGAAGAAAGGGGACGTGGTCGAGGTGTTCGGGCAGGTCATGAAGAGGTACGCCATCGCCGGAGATCCCGTCGTCAACGCAGTCTCCATCTCTCCTGTCGATAAGACTGTCTCGACCCGCCCGAGCGAGAAGAAAGACCGCCAATCCTGACTGGAATCGTCAGAAGTTCGTATCGAGCCCCTCGGTGAGGGGGGTCCTCCCCTTCGCCGGGACTTGTGCGATGTAATCTTCGAACCTGTGTATCTTCGTGCTCACCGGGAAGGGGATCGAGAACGAGCTGATGATCGCTTCCCCGCGGTCGAGCGTCTGGATCTCGGTATCCATCCGGGAGAGGTCCTGTTTTGCGGAGCTTGCGATGGTCTCCCTGTCCCCGCGGTCCCCGAGGCCCATGATGATGAACGTGTTGACCTGGGCGAGGACTTTCGGATCGATGTTCTTCGGCTGCTGCGTGATCACGCAGAGCCCGACACCGAACTTCCTCCCCTCCATGGCGCACTCGCGGAAGACCTGGGTGGACTGGCCCCCGGCCCCAAGGACCCGCTGGGCCTCCTCGAGTGTGATCAGGACGTGCGAGGCCTCGGAGGTGCTCCCCCCGCTGCTGCCGTCGCGTCCCGCCTGTTCCTTCTGGTTCTCGAGGATGACCCGCGCGAGCACGGAGAGGACGAAGAGTTCGCTCCTCTCGCTCATCCCGGGGATGTCCACGAGGACGACTTTCTGGTCTCTCAGGGCTGCGAGGATGTCCGGGATACAGGAGCCCTTCTCCCGGAAAAACTTCCTGTTCCCCTTGACCAGGTTCTCGAGGCGCCTCTTGATGACCCGGAGCGGCCCGGGGTTCGAGGTCCGGAGCCGGTACGCGATGTCCCTGTCGGGCCCCTGGAGCGACTGGTAGGTGACGGGCGTGAACTCCTCGGGGTCGAGCCGGGAGAAAAACCCGATGACTGCGCTCCCACTGTACTCTCCGAGCGCATCGAGGATGTCCCGTTGAGGGTCGGAGAGGTCGTACAGCACGGAGAGGTCCCCCATCCGCAGGTCATCGTACTCGAGGGACAGGCTGCTCGCGCTGTACTGCCTGCGCTGCTCCTCGGACCGGGTGGTAAACACCGAGAGCCCGCCCCGCAGTCCCCCGACATGGACGAGCCCTTTGGTCGGTTCGCCCGTCGAACTCCGGCCACCTGCCAGGTACTCACCATGGGGGTCCACGACAAGCAGGCCGAACTGCCTTGCCTGCATGCACGACGCGCAGAAGACCTTCATGAAGTTGCTCTTCCCCATGCCCGTCGTCGCGAAGACACCCATGTGCTGGGGGAGCACGCTGCTGTGGATCCTGACCGGAACTCCGCGCAGGACGTCCTGCCCGGTCCTCATCACCCCCACCTCGATGTCTCCCATCACCGTCGAGAGGAACGAGAGGTCGTCTTCCTTCGGGACGCCCACGGGGGAGAACTTGGTCGGGATCGTCCGCGGCTTCCGGAACGTCCCCGTCGTGTCCACATACCCGAGTGGGACAGCCTCGACCTCGAGGAACACGTCCTCACCGAGGGTATAGAACCGGCCGGCATAGGGCCGTGTGTCCCATTTTTCGTCTGAAAAGTTGCTCTCGTGGACGAGATCGGTCACCCGTGCGAAGAAGACGAACCCCTTCTGCCGGTCCTCGACCTTGATGATGTCTCCGACAAAGACTGTCTCGTCGTGGGGCACGACAAAACGGTAGGAGAGCACGCTCGTCCCAATCAGGCGCCACTTCGAGTGGTCCTGCGCCTCAGTATCGTCCAAATGTATCATGGTAATCACCAAAGAGCTCCTCGATGTCGCGGGCGCAGAACCCCTCATCAGTAAACACGGACAGCAGATCGGACCGGACTTTCCCAAGGATATCTGCAGTTATCACGACGTTCCGGTGGGCGTCCAGCAGGGGATAGGGGTATCCCTCGACCCGTGCATCGCCGGAGCACCCTGCGAGGGAGGAGAAGATGGCAATGGCTGTGTCGTCATCGGTCCCCCGCGGGAGTTCGACCTTGAGGGGCGCCGCCCTGCCGGGTGCAAGTGAGCACACGCATATCCCGCCGTGTTCCCACTGGGAATACCGTGTCCGGTCGAGGATCCCCTCGTCGATCCTGACCCACCATGGCGCTGCTATCCCCAGGTCGCGCGAGAGGGCCTGCACGGCGGGAAGGAGGGGGTACCTCTCCCCCCATGCCGCTGCAGTCCGCTTAGCGACTGCGACGAGGTGAATGCCCCTGGCCTGGCACTCCCTGATGATGGTGACGAGGACTGGGTCATGGCTCTCCTCCGAGACCCGGAGTGCGCCGTCGAGGAGGAGGAGGTCTCCCCCCTCCCGCCGCCTGCTGCAGGTCAGGGCAACCCAGTACTCGAGCGTGTCCCGCAGCGCCGCGGCAGCCCGGGATGCATCGTCGACACGGAGCGGGCTTCTCGGGGAGGCCCCGAAACACTCCTCGTACTGCGTGGAGAACTCGCGCTCGGCATCGCGCGGGCCAGCCTGGAAAAGGACGAGCGGCGTGAGCCCTCCAGGGATCCTCTTTTCGCCTTCGAACGAGGAGAAGCCCGCCCTGGCGACGGCGATAGCCATGCTGCCCGCTTCCATGACAGTTGCGTTGCTGCCGTCGACGGCGCAGGCAACGCCATCCACCCTCGGTACGACGGGAAAGAAGTCGCTCCGCGAAATGCCGCTGTGCTCCCCGAAGAGTTTCCCGATGTCCGGCGGGAGGCAGCCCCTCACCGTGCGTGCTACCCTCTGGATGGAGTCCCGGTACGCATCGCCTGCCACCTAGGACACCTCCACGATTCTGCTCTGCAGGTCATCAGCCATCTCCACGAGGAGCGTATGCGCAAATTCCCCCTGGATCTCCGGGATGTGGGAGATCAGGATGATCTGGGGAAAGTTCGCCTCCTGTGAGCGGAGGGCCTGGAGGAGGTTTGCCCTCCGCTCCTCGTCCTGGCTCCCGAAGATCTCGTCGAACACTAGGAAGGTGTTCTCCCTGACTCCATGCAGCCCGGCTAAGTACCGCGAGAGAGCGATCCGAAGGGCGACCGCGATATCGTCCTGCTCACCGCCCGAGTACCTCTGGACCGGGAAGTCCCCGTCGATGTCGCGGACCAGGATGGTGAAGTCCTCGTCCATGACTACCCGGTCGTACCTTCCCGAGGTTATGACGGAGAGAATGTGGCTCACCTCGTCCTCGATGTCCGCCCTGATCACACCTGCCAGGTAAAAAATGAACTCGCTGACGGTTTTCCTCGTGATGCGGAGCAGGATGAGTTTCTTTTCGAGGGCGGCGAGATCCGCCCGGGCCTGTTCCTCTTCGGCAGCAATTGCCCGGAGGCGGGCGAGCCTTTCCTGGAGGGCCCCGTGCTTCGTGTTCAGAAGGGACACCTCTCGCGCGAGCTCCTGCAACCGGGAGCTGACAGACGCGGTATCCGCACCAGGGAACCCCAACCCGGCAATCCTTTCCCTGCACGATGCGAGGAGACCCTGGATCCGTTCCCTCTCTCCCTTCAGCCTCTCCCATTCTCCTCTGATCTCCGTTTCCCGCGCGAGCCTCTCCTGCAGGACGAGCGCCTCGTCCCGCAATGGCTGGAGCGACCTCATCTCATCTTCAATGCTCGCCTTGAGCGCCGGGTCATAGCCGAGGGACTCGATCTCCTTCCCGAGGGAGCGGAAAGCCGCTATCTCCTCCTCCATCGCTTCCAGGAGCCTGTCTCTCTCCCGTGCCAGGGAGGCGAGGTTCTCCTGGTGGAACCGGAGTTCCTGCAGGCGTTCTACCTGCTTTTCGAGAGCTTCCACATCCCTCCCTGCCGCTTCGTGGGCCTCCTCGCTGTACCCGCTCATTCCGAGGAGGGCGAGTTGCTCTTCGAGGGCGGCGCGGTCCCTCCCTATCTCGGCAAGTCTCCCGGAGAGGCTCTTTTCTGTCGCCATCACTTCCTGTAACTCATGCTCGATACCTGAGATCTCTTTGAGCCCGCGTTCCACCGCGGCGAGTTCGCGTTCTATGCGCCCTGCCTCCTCCCGACAGGCAGCAAGGGCGCGGGAGACAGACGCAAGTTCCCCGCCTGCCCGGGCGATGCGGTCCGAATACTCCTGCTCGATGTGGGGGTAAAAGTCCCCGATGGTCTGGTGGCAGAGGGGGCAGGTGCCCTGCCTGCCGGAGGAGCGGATGCGCTCCCAGTCAGCAGACAGGCCTGCTCTCTCCTTCTCGAGGGCCTCTGCGCGGAGGTCCAGCCCGTCGTATTCTTTTGCAAGCGACCTGCCCCTGGCCTCGAGTTCGAGCTTCCTCTCCGCCAGGGCTCGCCCCTCTGCCTGTTTCCCGAGGAATTCCCGCTTTTTCTCTTCGCATTCGCGCAGCGAGATTGCAAGCCTCTCCGCCGAGGAAGCCAGGCCGGAGAGTGACTTCCAGATAAAAGAGGCCTTTTCGAATTCTGCAACTGCCTTCCGTGCCTGCGCGAGGCGGTCGGGTATACCCTGCATGGCTGCGAGCTCCTGGGCCTCGCCCGAGTATGCATCGATCGTATCGGCGATGTCAAGCAGCCTCTTCTTTCCCGCCTGGATCGCAGCTTCTGTCCTCCCCATCCGGTCACGCAGCTCTCCGAACCGCTCCTCCTTCTCCTTCAGCCGGGCAAGTTCCTCCCCGAGCTCTCTGAACCGCTGGAGGTGGGGCGACAGTTCTTCCAGCCTAGCTCGGGCTGCAGAAAGGCGCTGGAAGTCGGATTCGGCCTGCTGCAGCCTCTCGGCAAGGGTGGTATCCGACTGAGCCAGGGATGCAGATTCCTGGAGGAGACTGTCAACCTCCTCCAGTCGCTGTCTTTCCCGCTCCTTTCCGACAAGGGCCTGCCCGATCCCACCGAGTTCCACTTCGAGCGCGGGGATCTCCGCGACGTCTCCCTGGCCCGACAAGACTGCGAGCCGGTTCTTCTCCCGGTCGACAGCCTTCTCTGCCTCGTCGATCCATTCCTTTATCTTGCCGTCGCTCCCGAGCCGCAGCCTCTCGATGCCGAGGACCTGCATGAACCACTCTTTCCGGGCGCCGGGGCGGCTATCGAGGAGCGCGGGGAGGTCTTTTTGTGCAGCGTACACCGTGTTCTTGAAGTCGGTTGGCCCCATGCCGCAGAGTCTCCCGACCTCCACTGCGACTTCGGAGACCCCGGATGCGAGCAACTTCTCCCCCATGTTCAGCCTCGCTTCGTGAACTGTCTGCCCCCCTTTCCGGAACGTCCTCGTTATGGCGTACCGGACCCCCTGTACCTGGAAGTCGAGCCTCACCTCGCACTTCGCCCTCTCGCCGGCGAAGGACGAGACGATGAAATCGGATAGCACGCCGGTCCCCTGGAGCCCGAACAACGCAAAGAGAATGGCCTCCACGATGCTGCTCTTCCCTGTCCCGTTGTTCCCGATGATCCCGTTGATCCCGTCCCGGAAACGGATCTCCGCGTCCCCAAAACGCTTGAAGTTCCTCAGGACGAGCCTCTCAACCAGCACCCTGTCCCTCCTCCTCCAGTGCGAGGGTTATTGCCCGCGAACCGTGTTCCCTGACAAAATCCGCGTCGTATTGACCCAGGTTTTTCCCGGAAACGTACCGCCCGAACTCCGCGATGTAGTCGATCGAGCGGATATCCCTGCTCTCTTCCCCTCTCCTGTACTCGCCCGGGACCCTGACCTGGACTTTCAGGTCGAGCAGTCCCCGCTGCAGGTCTGCAAGTTCCTTTTCAGCCAGGCGCCGCTGGTGCTCCCTGTCGGGGAAACAGATGGCCACCTTCGCCATGGAGAGGGGGGCGACATGCCTCTCT
>JAPXNX010000014.1:0-13681 GCA_033811795.1 Methanolinea sp.
GACGGTGAAGGGCTCGGTCAACGCAGCGAACTGGTGGGGGAACCGCGTGCCTCTCCCGACGAGCGGCCCGAGCGCTTCGTCCGAGGCTGCCCTTTGCTTGACGTGCTCGATGATGCTTGCGACAGCCCCTGCCGACCCCCCGGGGTCGAGGGAGATCTCAGAATGGAGCGGGCGAAAAAGGAGCAGCGGGAGAGAAAAGACGAGTGCACTGCCGTCGAAAGACCGGACCACGTATGCTGTGACGTTCCTGGCCGCGTGGGCCCTGTCGATTCTCCACCGGTCGTCGCCGGGGAGTGCAAGGAGCTCTTCGAGGCATGCATCCAGTCCGTGTCCGGGCATACATCTCCGGTACGGTAGGTGGCGTAAAAAAGGGAGGTGGTGGAATGATTAGGTGTGGAACGGCGATGGGAAGAACGGGTCGCGGCTGACACCCGTGATTGATGATTGGAGAGCCCCTCGTTCCGGGACCCCGGGCTCCTTTATTGCGGGTAGTGCAACGGGGAGGCTCTTTCTCATCGGGGCACCGGAGAATACGGTCACCGGTCGTTTATCACGAGTCTTGCGATCGACCGGGAGAGTGCCTCTATCTCATCGAACCGCGGCTCTTCCATCCCGCGCTTCGTGATCCCCTCCCTTGTCGCGATGAGATATGCATCCGGAACCTTCCCGACGAGTGCAATTCTCTTCCCGGCACAGCACTGCTCGCACCCATCCACCGCGACCAGGCGCTCGTCGCCGTCCAGTTCCTCCTCGAGGGGGCGCTTGAGTCGGGTGAGGGCGAGGTGACGGGAGAGGAGGGCTGGGTACCTGCACCGGAGAAACTTGCCCGTCATCGTGGTGAGCTGCCCCGTGTGGGAGATCCCCGAGCAGGTCAGGAGGAGAACCGGACGATCGTCATCAGTCATGGATACCTGCGATTGTCACCGAGAGATGTTAGCATTCGCACCCACAACCACAGAACCCCCCCGACTCCACCACGCTGACAATCACCTGCCTCAGCAGCTCCGGGGTGATTGCTTCGTAACGGTTCCCCTCGTACTCGATCGCACGGCAGACCGCCGAATCTTCTCCCGTGATGCAGGCGCAGGAACAGCAGGGAGTCTGGACCACTTCCGAACCCGCGAGGTAGTCCTCGAGGGGCCTGCCGTCGAGGAGGACCTGGTTCGATACTTCGATCTCCGCATCGGGGAGGACGGTCTCCCTGAATTCTGCCATGACACCCTTTTCGTGGAAATAGGGCTCGAGTTCCTCCAGTACGTCGCGTATCGTGCCACCTGTCAGGCTGCAGCGCTCGCAGGTGCCGGTCACATCGTTCCCGATGTGCTTCCATTCAATGACAAGGTTCCGTCTCATGAATTTCATCCCTTCCTTCGCACGCATGCTGTCCATCCCCAATCACCGCTGCACCGAGGCATGGGTCGGATTCGAGGATCCGGGCGAGCCCCCTCGTGAATGCCCGGAGTGCAGGCGGTCCTGGGTCCGCCCTCCTGTAATACATCCAGAGCCCATCACGGCGGGATGTCACCAGGCCGGCATTGCGAAGGACGCCGAGGTGCCGGGAAACCTTTGTCTGCGTGGTCCCGAGGGCGGCCTGGATGTGGCAGACACAGAGCTCTCCCTGGCCGAGGAGGAGGTAGATACGGAGCCTGGTCTCGTCAGAGAGCGCCTTGAAGATGTTTGCATACCGGGAAATTCCTGTTACCCGTTCCCGGGCTGCATGTTCCTTCATAGACGTACCTCGTCGTCGGATCCGGATAAACTCATGGATACTTACCCGATGATCCCTGCCGCCTGCAGGAGCTGCAGGACGACCCCGGTACCGATGGCAACCGCGAAGACGACCGTGACGAAAGCAGCAACGAGTCTCCTCTTGAAGATGGATGCGAGGAGGGTCACTTCGGGGATGCTCGCCCCAGCTCCCCCGATGATGAGGGCCATAACGGCACCCATCCCCATTCCTTTTTCAAGGAGCACCGCGCCGATGGGTATGATCGTCTCTGCCCTGATGTACATCGGGATGCCGATGACTGCAGCGACTGGTATCGCGAGGGGGTTCTGCGGACCCGCGAGGAAGACTATCCGGTCTTCGGGTACGAACCCATAGATGAATGCCCCGATTGCAGCCCCGAGGATGAGGTAGGGGAGCACCTGGCGGAACAGGCTGAATGAAAAACCCAGGGCAGACTGCATCCTGGCCGTGTGGAGAGATCCGGATGAACCATTTCCCACGGCACCACTACAACAGGCAGGACCTGCGGGCACAGCGGGCGAACATCTGCATTCCGTTGATGGTGCCTGGGTGCCCCTGTCTCCAGAACAACATCCTGTTGTGGCCGTTACCCCTGGAACCGTGCTGCCCTGGCAGCACCCGGATTCTGCAGATGGTGACGGTGCACGGTGTCCGAGTTCAACCGGTTTTATGTAACGGCTGAATCCCCAACGCTCGAGCACGAGGCTCGATGCGACCGCTATACCAAACGTTATGACACAGTAGACAAGTGTCACAAATGGTCCGAAGAAAGTAAGCGACAGGGTGACGATTATCGGGTTCAAGAGCGGCGACGCCACAAGAAACGCCATGGAGGTGCTGAACGGGACCCCTGAGTTGATCAGGCCAACGAGCAGGGGGATCGTGGAGCAGGAGCAGAACGGCGTCAGAGCGCCAAAGAATGCACCCAGCGTCGCCCCGGTCACCCTGTGTCGGGAAGAGAGCAGGCGCCGTATCGTCTCTTCGGGGACATATTCCCGGATGAGTCCCACGACGAAGCTGATCGCGATGAAGAGGACGACCAGTTCCGTGGTTATCGTGAGGAAATATTGCCCGGCGGTGGAGAGATCGTTGGTTACTGTCATTTTAATATGTAAACATTCGATTATACAAATATTAATATGTTATTTTCCTAACATTTCATGGCTCATGTATCACTTCGATTCCAAAATATTATGGTGGAAAGAGAAAAACCATATTGATTCCATGGTGCCCTGCAAATCTGTTGACACGATACGTCACTCTATCTCTCCCCTCGTCCGGCACCCTGCGTTTCTCGGTGCAGTGATAGGAGTCCTCGCTGCATTTTCCCAGGCCCTCCTGATCAGTGCCGGCGGTCCCGAAGCCTATGGGTTCTGCGTCGCGTGCCACACCCGCGACCTCGTGAACGGTCTTTCCAATATCCTCGCAGGGACGGACCTGGCCCTCGCCCCCATCTCGAAGAATGCCGTCCTCCCGGTGATGAGTGTTGTCGGCGTCCTGATAGGAGCATACCTCTCCGCACGCGTAAGCAAGGAGTATAAATCCAAGAAGGGGTCTCCGCGCGACTACTTCGCCTATTTCCTGGGAGGTTTTCTCGTCCTCGAGCTCGCGATGATCTTCGGGGGGTGCCCCTACCGTGCGGCACTCCGGACAGGGTACGGAGATCTCTTCGCGCTGCTCTTCATCGTGACGATGGCCATCGGGGTCATCGCGGGAACGGTCCTCGCGAAGAGAAGGGCTGAAAGAGAGGACGCCTGATGGCGACCGGGATCCTGCCCACGGAAACCGCGATCTACGCGGTCCCGCTGGTCACGCTCCTCCTCGGGATCTTGATCGGATACCTTGCACAGCGTTCCGGTTTCTGCTCCATCGGGGGGTTCCGTGACTATTTCCTCTTCCGCCACACGAGGATACTCTCGGGGTACCTGGCACTGATCGTCTTTTCGTTCCTCGGGTACCTCCTCTTCTGGATCCTGACTCCCGCGGCAATGGAACACTTCTTCTGGGCTTTCGAGGGTGACCCTTTGAGCCCGGTTCCAGGAGCTCCAGCAGGGCTAGCCCCGGCAGCATACCTCGTTTTTTCCGTGGTACCCGGTTTCCTTGTCGGGTTGATCTGCGTGCTCCTTGGGGGGTGCCCTATCCGCCAGACAGTCATGGTATCCGAGGGGAACCGCAAATCAGCCTTCTTCCTGCTCGGGATGTGTGTCGGCTCACCTGTCTTTGCAGCGTTCGTTTCCGGCTGGGTCGTTCTCCTGATGAAAACTCTCGGACTGGGGGCCTGATACCCGGTGTTCTCCTCCACGTTCCTCTTCTGCGACCACCTCTCCGGTGAACGCACGAGGTGGCTTGCAGCGGTGATTGGTGCAGCGGTGGGCCGGTGCCCTGCAGGGGACCAGGGACGCGTGAAGGTCTTCCTCACGGGGGATGCCCTCTTCAGCCTCGTAGATGCACGGATGCGCCCTGCCTGGACAGCACTGTCCCGACTGCCATCCGTCCAGGTCATTGCAGATGCAGATGAACTCTACCTGCATGGACTATATGGCCCTGTTTCATCCGGGACCCCCGGAGCCAGGGTCGCGGGAGCCGGAGCCCGGGGGTCCTTCTGGGGGGAACTCGTCTCGACCCTCGGGAGGGAGTGGGGCGGGACGAAGAATGCCGCCTTTCTCCTGTGCAGTTCTCCCTACATGAGCAGGGTGCCGGTCTACATGCTCCGGTTCCTCGCACAGGTGGTCGAGGCAGGGCTGCACCCCGAGCTCTACTGCTACCTCGACGGCGTCCACACACTGCACGACGGCCAGCGCCCCTCGGAATTCGAGAACATCGGGAAAGGAGTTTCCGTTCTCGCCGAAACGGCTGTCCGGTCGTGCCGCGACCCCTGGTTCGCTGCATGTTCGCGTTGTGCGACTGCGAGGGGGTACTACCAGATGAATCCCGGGACGGGTTTTTGCGAACCGGCGTCATGCATCCAGGATATCGCGATCAAGCAACTGAAAGAGATCCTCGCCCGTTTTTCAGGGTGTCACCCGGTCGTCTCGCACGCGAGCGGCCAGTCAGTTCCCACGGGAAAGGGGATGGAGGGTGCCCCGCACCTGGCCGTGTTCATCACGAACCCTCCGTACGGCACCGAATGGACATTCGGCGGACTCTCCCTTGCCATTGCGGCAGCCGCGGAGGGGATACCGACGAAGGTCGTCTTCATCGAAGACGGTGTTTACGCCCTCCATGGTAACCACGAAGTGCCCGAAAATGACCGCATGTTCAACATCCAGGAGATGATCGAAGCCACGGCCGATATCGATGGGCTCCTCTACCTCGTGCATGCTCCCTCGCTCGAGGACCGGGGCATCGGCAACCCGGCGGGCTTTCCCCCTGCCAGGACGGTCACGAACGAGGAGATGAGCAGCATCCTGTTCCCGGCGGAGACCGGATCGACCCCTGCACCTGCCATGCGGGTGCTGTTTTTCTGAATGGAGAGTGATACCATGGAGGTCAAGGAGGCAAAGGATTTCACCGAACTCACCTGCACGAACCTGATGATCAGGCTGAAAATCCTGCTGAACAAGGTCCCGCCGGGAGGTGCCGTGACATTCTATGCGACCCGGGAACAGGTGGACAACACGTGCTCACCCTTTTCGGGCCAGGGGTACCAGGTCTCGTGGACACAAACTGCCGAGAACCGGTACCTGGTGCGCATAGGGAGATGAAAGAGCCTTTTTTTGCGGGATTGACGGGGGGCCTAGATGGAGGCTCTATCTCGGAGAACCAGCCAAAGACCTATGTAGTGGGCTATAGAAAGAGGGACGCATGAATATTGTCACTATCCTCTACGCCGAGTTCAAGCGGCTGGAAGAGGAATTCAAAACATCCCAGGGAATGAAGAAATGGGATGAAAAAACACGACGCTATTACTTGATGCTGAAAAAGATGTTCCATGGCCGGAAATAATTTTCTGGCAGATCTCTCCAGTCAATCGTGCGGTGCACCTGCATTTTCGGAATCGTCCGCCTTTTTTACGGTGCGAAACAGACCTTCGAGTTTTTTAATATTGTCAGGAGTCCCCACGACAATCGCTTGGTCACCAGGTTGGAGATCCATCTCTCCCGAAGGGTTTTCTATCACCTGCTGCTGCCGTTTGACAGCAAGGATGGAAACCGCATATCTTTTCCTGATATCCAGGTTGGCGAGGGTTCTCCCACATACCGTCGACCCCTGCTCTACGAGGAGGGTGCACATCGCCAGGTCCGGGAGGTTCACCTTGAGATCGGAAAAGTTTGCCGAGAAAGCGGATGGACTGCGAAGCATATCGTAGGTGCCTGCCCGGACTTCCTTGATATAACAGTCGATGATCGCTTCCGGGACCAAGTATTTCTTGAGTACCCGTGTGAATATCTCCATCGAGGTTTCGAAATCTTCTGAAATGACCTCATCAGCCCCCATATTCCTGAGTGGCGTGACATCGGTGAGAAAACGGGTGCGGACGAGGATGAAGAGCCCTGGGTTCATCTGACGGGCAAGGCGGGTGATCGCCCGGGTTGAGACCGGGTCGTTGATGACTATCACAAGGATCCGGGCCTGTCCGATATTTGCATGCGTAAGGATCGTGGGATTCGTTGCATCGCCAAAAAAGATATTCTCCCCTTTTTCTCGCTCCCTCATCACAGTCTCCGGGTTCATGTCGATCACTATGTGGGGGATCTCGCCAACCTGCGCTGCCTTGGCAAGGATCCTCCCGTTGAGGCCATATCCGACAATGATCAGGTGGTCCTCCATCGGTGGAGCACCCGGAAGTGTCTCAGTCTCGCACCCGGCCTTGAACCTGCCTCCAAACGGCAGGCTGCAGAAGAAATCAGCCACTTTCGGACCGGATAGTACGGCAAACGGCGTAAGTGACATGGTCAGGAGAGTCACCGCGAGGAAGATCTGTTCACTGGGGGGGGTGAATAGACCGTACCCCATCCCTGGGATCGAGAGGACAAATGCAAATTCGCCGATGTTCGCCAATGCAAGCCCCGAAAGGACCGATGTCCGTAGTGACTGACCGATAGCAAGTGCGGAACCACCAGCGATGACGGCTTTCATGACAATGATTCCGAGGGAGAGTGCCAGGATCAGGAGTGGCTCCTGGAAAACGAACCTGATATTGAGGAGCATGCCGATGGAAATGAAGAAGAAACTGGTGAAGATATCGCGGAAGGGAATGATTGTCGCGAACGCCTGTTGGAAATAATCTGACTCCGAGAGGGTGAGGCCTGCGAGGAACGCACCGATTGCCAACGAGAGGCCGAGGCTTGCCGTGATATAGGTGATGACGAAGCAGATCAGGAGGATGCTCATCAGGAAGATCTCCTGGCTCCTGATACCGGTGATCCGGCTCATGAACCTTGGTATTACATACACAGAGATGGCCAGGACAGCGGCAAAAAGGAGGACCAGGGTAATTCCGAGATCCAGAAGGGCACCAAGAATATCTGTTGTCTCTCCGGCAAGGACAGGGAGGACAATGAGCATGGGTATGGTGACGATGTCCTGGAAAATGGAAATGCCAAGCGCTACGCGGGCCTGGGGGCTTTCGATCTCGCCACGGTCCTGGTACAGTTTCAAGGCGATTGCTGTGCTGCTGTGACATACGAGGAACCCAAAGAAAAGGGCCTTTGCGATTGTTACACCGAAGAGATAGGAGATCGCCACCGTGGCAACGATGGTAAGCAGGACCTGCAGGGTTCCGCCAACCAGTACAATCTTTCGCATATTGAAGAGGTTCCGGAACGAGAACTGCATCCCGATGGTAAAAAGGAGGAAAATAATACCTATTTCTGAAAGGGCATCGATAAATTCTGTCCCCTCGATGAACCCCAGCCCATATGGGCCGATAAGGATTCCGGTCAGTATGAACCCGACAATTCCCGGTATCTTGAACCTGTCACCTATAGCGACGATGATGATCGCGAAAGCAAAGATGATGGCGATATTGTATAGATATGCGATAATCATGGAATGATCCTTATTTCTTGCTCATTGGGTAAAATGATTGATGATTTCATTTTTTTCACATAAACCGGAGGGCAGACACCACAAAGTGGTGATCTTCACAGCACCTGTAGCAGTCTCGATCGGTGCAATCGCGACTCTTGTAAACCCTGGCTTCGAAGTGAACTCTTGCTCGGTGTCGATGGATTGCATCCAAATTGTTAATCGAGCATTCTTTTCCTGTCCCTTTTTTTCAGGACGATTAAAAGGTCGGGCTACGATAAATCAACGTGGGCATTGCCTATACATCCGGGGGACCCCCCTCATCACCGGGATAGAAGGGGCATTCCATCTTCCTGCATTCCCGGTTCAGATCGCTGAATTCGCAGGTAACCCCATGACTGGTGGGGAGGACAATCCCCCATTCTTCGTTGACGAAGGAGGAAGCAGCGAGAATGGCAATGTAGGTGTTTCTCTTGCAGCACCGTGGCCCGCCGGCGATGGCGATCTCGTGGAGGCTCTGGGCCGTCACCAGGTTGGAGAGCATCCACTCTTTCCTGGAAAGGGGCGTGGCTCCCGAGACGATACTTACGAAGATACCTGTCCCGATTGCTGCTCCGCATGCCCCGAGAGTCCCGCACGACCCTCCTTTCACCTGGTCTGCCCGCTCCCGGGCCTTCTTCAGCCATCCTTTCAGTGCGTCGTGCTTCCCGGCAACAAGAGAATAACTTGTAAGGAGTACCGCCGGGACGAGGAAGTGGTGCTCGGGGCCGTGCATTTTTATCGCTGGTTGTCGCATCAGGGAGATCGCAAGGGCCAGGGGATCGGCGACACGAGTCTCGAGGCATGTCGTCTCGATGAGGTCTTCTGCAGGGAGCCGGTGGCAGTCGTCGCAGATGAAGTGCCCCCTGACACATCTCACGGTGGTGGCATGTACTTTGCCACAGAGAGAACAGGTAAGTTCTTCAGGTACATCCAGGTAGACGAGGTCCTTCCCGCACACCAGGCACCCACTTTTCATATCCAGGAATAATCACCACTTGTTTTTTATACTTCCTGAAAGTCGAGAACGGAACAGTGGGAGACCCCGGGTGCAAGGAACATTCACCCGAATAAAAATTCAACCGAATAGAACACCGCTGAAATGGCGGTCTTCACTGCCTCTGTTCCAGTCTCGGTCAATGTAATCCCGCATTTTGCTTATCCCTGCTGTGCACAACGGAGTGTCCCCCTTACGGGATCGTCATCACGATCCGCTCTTTCGATACCTTTCCGGCGATGAAACGGGCAAGGCCGAGGAGTGCAACCCCTGTTGCCGCGAGGACCACCTCGGTCGCTGCCGAGATCTCCGTGCCTCCCGAGATAACACCCTGGAGCCCGCTGATTAGGAAGATGAACCCGAATATGAAGGCAAATCCCAGGACCTG
The DNA here is from genome assembly GCA_033811795.1 of Methanolinea sp. GTDB lineage: Archaea > Halobacteriota > Methanomicrobia > Methanomicrobiales > Methanospirillaceae > Methanolinea_A. Next base: position 9,145 of record JAPXNX010000014.1, read on the forward strand.
GTTCTCCCGCATCCCGAGCGCGAGCTGTGCAGCGCCGATGAACCCGGCGGCAGTGACGATCCACACCGGGACGACGATGAGCAGGTGGAGTATGAGCAGGGAGTCTAGGGCGAGTGGGGCATCCAGCATGGTCGAGGCTGTCGCGAACGTCACAACCGCCGAGAGGAGGGTTGTCAGGTAGGCCGGGATGGCGACTCCGCAGGTTTTCCCCGCCCAGAGTTGCCGAAGCGAGACGGGAGCGCAGAGTAGTGTCTCGATGGTGCCGTCCCGCTTTTCCCGGAGGAAGGCGTCGGAGCAGAAGATGTAGCCCATGAGGACGCCGATAGGGAGGGTGGCCGCTGCAATGGCGCCGGAGAAGGCCGCGGGGCTCTCGCCTGAAGCCGCAACGATCCCGACGGCCATCATGGCTGGGAACCATATGGTGAAGATGAGGGCGGTGATGACGATGCTCCGGTTCCGAAGCGCGAGATGGATCTCCCGGCCCACTATGATGGCAAACGTGCTCATGCCATGCCTCCCGACTGTCCGACGTGTTCGAGGTAGATCTCCTCGAGTGACCGGGAGGACCGGCGGGCCTCGAGGAGCCGGAACCCGGCCGCGGCGAGCGCCGCGATGAAGTCGGGGATAGCGCCGGGGTCGGTCAGGCTGCAACGCAATACCTCTCCATCCGCTTCGCAGCCGCTGACATACGGGAGCGCTCCGGCGATCTTGCAGGCGCGGGCACGTTCCCCCGGATCGGCAAGTACGACAGTCATCTCCGGTCGGTCGGAGGCGGCAGTGAGGTTTTTCACTGAGTCGAAAGCCCGGATCCTGCCCCCGGCCAGGATGGCGACGGTGGAGCAGATCCGCTGGACCTCGTCGAGGTGATGGGAGTTCAGGAAGACAGTCATCTTCTCGCGGCGGGAGAGGTCGACGATAAGGTCGCGGACCATCCGCTGCGCACCCGGGTCAAGCCCAGATGAGGGCTCGTCCAGGAAGACGACCTCCGGGCGGTGGAGGATCGCCCGCGCGATCCCCAGTTTTCTTTTCATGCCGGTCGAGAACGTCCCGACCGGGTCATTTCTCCGGTCGTCGAGATTTACGAGCGCGAGCAGTTCGTCTATCCGCCCACGGTGGTCGTCGAGACCGTAGAGCCCGGCGTAATAGGCCAGGTTGTCTGCGGCGCTCATCCGGTCGGCAAGACCGTTGTTCTCGAAGAGGACGCCGACCCTCGCGCGTGCACCGTCGTCGAGGGCGAGGTCGTCCCCGAGGACCCGGACCTCGCCGGCATGGGGGGTGAGGAGCCCGAGCAGGATCCGGATGGTTGTTGTCTTCCCGGCGCCGTTCGGACCGAGGTAGCCAAATATCTCGCCATGGCCGACGGAGAAGGTGACCTCGCTGAGGATCTCCCGGCCGTCGAACGACCGCGAGAGCCCACGGACGTCGACGGCGTTCACGGCCCTCCCCTCCGGAGGTCCGGGGTCCTGGCCGCAAGAGAGAGAGTATGCATCGGGTGATAGATATCGGTCCGAGACGTAAAATAACTGACATCTTTGTCGGGGGAGGGCTGTGATAAGCCTGTCCAAAAAGGTCAAAGATTGGTCAGGCAATTACTGGTTCGACCCGTTCACAATCCCCACACCTTGCTTATCGTCGTTCCACACAGAACTAACTTTGCTCCACGGTATGTACAGGTCCAGATCTATTGAGTTACGCACTTTCCATCAGCATCGTGAAAGGGGGAACCTCGCAATCGGTCACTACCCTCTGGTCGCCGTAAGAGATGCCAGGGCACTTCCCGGTCAGATAGAAATGTAAAAGTCAGAAAGCACATTGCAATCACCCCGCCTCCAGCAGCACTGTCTCATCGCCATGGCTATGGGGATTATGATTAAGCGTTCTCGATCATGGCACTTGGGTAGGCCAAAATCGACCTGAATTGCCCGTCATTCTGTACGTGCACACGAGATGGATTCCAACGTGCAATCAGGCCGAATCCTGATGGATTTCATCCAGTTTTCGGTTCTCTGTTCACTTCACACGGATCCACTTTCCCGGTCAATACGATAAACTAATGTGGAGTGCTGCGCGTGGATTGGCAAACAAATAAACTATATTATCTTAACATATAAAAAAATTAATAAAGAATATATAACCTCTCTCCCCTACATTGTGGTGCATGGTGATATTATGAAGCAAAATACATTCCTTGCATGCATACTTGCCGTCCTTCTTGTTGCGTCGCTCCTGGCAGCCGGCTGTACGGGTACGGTCCCGCCGTCCGAAAGTCCGAAAACAACCCTGACTGTATTTGCCGCGGCCTCCCTGACAGGAGCTTTCTCCGATATCGGGGAGGCATACGGGAAACTCCACCCCGATGTCAAGGTGGATCTCGTGTTCGACGGATCCCAGGCCCTCCGAACCCAGATCGAACAGGGGGCGCGGGCTGATATCTTCGTCTCGGCGAGTGAAAACCACATGCAAGCCCTTCAGAACAAGGGACTGATTGATAATGAGACCGTCGTCTATTTCCTTGAGAACCGCATGGCAGTGATTACCCCTGCAGACAACCCAGCTGGGATAACCACCCTGGCCGATCTGGCCCGCCCGGGAATAAAATTGGTTATCGGGACCAAGGATGTGCCGTTCGGGTCGTATACCCGGCAGGTGCTTGACAAGATGGCAGCAGACCCGCAGTACGGACAGGATTATAAGGACGCCGTGATGGCCAATGTAATCTCCGAGGAGACAGCGGTAAGCTACGTCGTGCCGAAACTCGTGCTCGGGGAAGCTGATGCAGCCTTCGTCTATAAATCGGATGTGAAGCCCGGGGACAAGGACAAAGTTCACCGGATCGAGATCCCGGCGGAGTACAACGTGGTTGCCAGGTATCCCCTGGGCATACTTGCAGAATCGCCACGGAAAGAAGCCGCAGATGAGTTCATCAGGTTTGTCAACGGACCAGAGGGCAGTGCCATCCTGAGAGGATATGGATTTGACCCGGTCGCGCCAGCATCTTAGGGCGACCTGGCAGAGCGTAGTGGACTGGACCGGAGAGAGGCGACTCCTCCTGGTCCTCACCCCACTCATCCTGCTGTTCCTGTTCTTCCTCGTCATACCCATAGTCTCGCTGTTCCTGCGGATCACCCCCGAGGCATTTTTCGAATCTCTCGCAAACCCCGTGGTCATCGATGCACTGGTCCTCTCTCTCGGTACGGCGACCGTAAGCACCTGCATCGTCATCCTCATGGGAACACCGCTCTCCTATCTCAATGCCCGGTCAACATACCGTGGAAAAGAGATCGTGGATACGCTCGTCGACCTTCCCATCGTGATGCCGCCGGCAGTGGCCGGCATCGCCCTGCTGATGGCATTCGGGCGGCGGGGCGTTATCGGGAGGTACCTGGACATGGGGGGCATCCAGATCGCGTTCACCACTTTTGCCGTGATCCTCGCACAGGTCTTCGTGGCCTCGCCGTTCTATATCCGGCAGGCACGGGCAAGTTTCGAAGCGGTAGACCGGATCTACGAGGATGCGGCACGCACGCTCGGTGCAGGCCGCCTCCGTGTCTTCCTCCGCGTCACGGCCCCCCTTGCATGGACGGGGCTGGTCTCTGGCGCTATCCTCACCTTCGCCCGTGCACTCGGGGAATTCGGGGCGACCATCATGTTTGCCGGCAACTTCCAGGGCAGGACCCAGACGATGCCCCTTGCCATTTACACGACCATGCAGGGCGATCTCAACGACGCCATCAGCCTGGCCATCATCCTGGTTATCATTTCGTTTGCCGTGATCCTTATTGTCAAGTATCTCACCCGGAGGCAGTTCCGGTGCTGACAGTAGATGTCGCAAAACGCCTCCGGGATTTTAACCTGGAGGTCGCATTCGAGGTCCGGAAAGGCGAGGTCCTGGTAATGATCGGAGAAAACGGAGCGGGGAAGTCAACAGCGCTGAACGTGATCTCGGGGCTGCTCACCCCCGACCGGGGGACAATTACTCTGGATGACCGGGTGCTGTTCTCGGATCGCAATCGGGTCAATATCGCGCCGGAAAGAAGGAACATCGGGCACCTGTTCCAGTCTTACGCCCTTTTCCCCCATCTCTCGGTCTTCGAAAACGTGGCTTTTGGTCTCCGGTGCCGGAAGGTGCCAGAAGAGGCTATTGCATCGCGGGTCCTGAGTCTCCTGGAGGAGCTGGATATGGTCGCCTTGTCCCGGGAGAAAGCCAGTTCCCTCTCGGGCGGGCAGCGGCAGCGGGTCGCCCTCGCCCGGGCGCTCGTTCTCGAGCCTGATCTTTTGCTGCTCGACGAACCCCTGGCTGCACTGGACGTCAAGTCCAGGGAATCTATCCGGAAGGAACTGAAAGAATCGATCGCCGCCGCAGGAATTCCGGCAATCATCGTCACCCACCATTTCCAGGATGCCATGGTGTTCGGAAACCAGGTCTGCCTCATGGAGAACGGCAGAATTACCATGAGAGGGTTGCCGGCCGACCTGATGAGGCAGCGGGAAAATAGTTTTATTTCAAGTTTCTTCTGCCACTGTGAGTCGTGAAGGA
>JAPXNX010000014.1:13691-14383 GCA_033811795.1 Methanolinea sp.
GGTGAAAAGATTGATCGTGTCCAAAGATCGGCTAAGATAATCCCTGACGGGATGATCTCACTGGTAGTAAAACCAAAAGTAACTATTCAGTCTCGACCGAAAGATCTTTTTATAAGAACCTCAAAATAAAAATAAGTGTCACATAAATCCCCTCGCACTCAAAAGATTGGGTCGAATGACCCATCATATCGGTATACACTTGCAGATATCCCCGTTCTCCTAACAACGAATGCCAGTCTCAAACAGACCATCGCAGATCAGCAGCAGACAATAACAACTCTCCAAACGGAGAATGCCCAACTGAAAGCCCGGCTTGCCGAACTCGAGGCACGGTTGAACCAGAACAGCACAAACAGCAACCGGCCCCCGTCCAGCGACGGTTTTCGCCGTCCGCAGACACCGCGCAAGAACGGTGGAAAAACCCCGGGAGGTCAGCCCGGACATCCGGGGCGCATTCTCGAACAAGTCGCTGACCCAGACGAGATTACTGTTCATCGTGTTACCACCTGTTCGTGTCACTGGCGGGATAATTTTCCCCAAATGTGGCGGAATAATATTCCCCACTTGATCATATAATACACGCGGAAATCATCCCGGCAGCGAGTGTGTGAACACCCCTTGTTTCCTGCGTTCCTTGAGCCGGTAACTGTCACCTTTTATATTCAGAGTCGTGCAGTGGTGCAGGATCCTGT
>JAPXNX010000015.1:0-13634 GCA_033811795.1 Methanolinea sp.
TGGGAAGGCACTTCCTCGGTTTCGAGCTCTCGGAGGAGTATTGTGCGTTTGCGCTCGAGAGGCTGCGGGAAGAAGGCATGCGCGTCGGGAAAGCCACAGAAAAGGGGGACGCTGAGGGGGAGAATTGAACTCCCGAGGAGCCGAAGCCCCACAGGCTCTCCAGGCCTGCGCCGTACCGCTAGACTACCTCAGCAAAAGGAGTGCACCCATACTATGGTGCGGGACTTTTTTTAATGCTATCTGACTCCCCGGGCGCACCCCTGCAGGAAAAGGAGAGCGGACACCCTGTTTCCGGCCCCGTCCCCTGTCCTTAGTTCTTATTTCCGTGTGCCGGGGAGCCCCTCTCCTTCCTTTTCCAGCCCCGGGGGTACGTCCCCCGCGGCAGGAACACTCTTTCAGGCGCGGCAACGAGGCCGGGCTTTCCCGGGACGGCCTCCCCTGATGGCACAAGCGCCCGCCCGGTACAGACCAGTTCACCCTTCCGGGTCAGGACCGACACGCGATCGCCCTTCCCAAACGTCCCGCACGAGACGATGCCGACGCCTGCGAGCGCCGCGCCGTGGCAGAGCGCAGCTACCGCGGAGTCGCGGATCACGATGCTCGGCAGGCCGGCCAGTGCAGATTCAGGCGGGAGGATCATCTCCTCGAGGGGGCGCGCCATTCCCATGCGGAATGCGTCTGCAGCATCGCGGAGCTCGGTGAGGGTGTGGGCCGAGTCTTCCCGGAACGGGCCGGACCGAGTCCTCCGGAGTTCCTGCATGTGGGCACCGCACCCGAGGGCGAGGCCAAGGTGGTGGCAGAGGGAACGGATGTACGTCCCTGCATCGCAGGAGATGCGCAGGACGGCAAGACGCCCTTCGATTTCCAGGAGGTCCAGGGACTGGACCGTCCTGATCCGGAGGCTCCTTGCAACGGCACTCCGCCGGGGGGGCCTCTGGTAAATGCGCCCGCAAAACTCGCTGCAGGCCTTTCTGACAGCACCTTCACCCGGGTTGCCGTGGAAACGCACGACGGCCACGTACTCCTTGTCATGGGAGAGGAGTACTGGTGCGAGCCGGACAGCACTCCCAACCATCACGACCAGGACACCCGAGACACCGGGGTCGAGCGTCCCTGCGTGGCCGACTCTCCGCCCGAGGATATCGCCAGCCCAGGCGGTCACCTGGTGGCTCGAGGGGCCCCGCGGCTTGTCGATGACAAGCAGGCCGCCACCCGGCAGCAGCGGTACGGGCGCCCCCTCGCTCACTTCATGGCCCTCCCGGAATTCTCAAGGAACTTGTTGAGTGCAGCGAGTGTCCCATCAAGGGAGCCGTCCCCCACGACGGCGGGAGGGTGCCCTCCCCGCCGCATCGCGCCGGCAGTGACGTCGCCGATAGCAATCAGCAGGATGCCGGGCTTCGGCTCCCAGACGGCCTCCCGGTAGGACATGGCGCTCGTGAAGAGCACCGCATCCGCGCTGTCGAGGGGGAGCGGGACCCCGGTCGGTTTCAGGGAGTAGCACCGGACTTCCGTGACCCGTCCCCCCGCAGCCTCGATCGAGGCGACGAGACCGGGATTCGGCACGTCGGCACGGGGGATCCCCACGTGCCTCCCCGATACCCAGTCTCCCACGTACCGGGCAAAGTCCCGGCTGTAAAAGCTGTCCAGAACCTCGGACGACACCCCGGATTTTTCCAGTTCCCTTCGCGTCTGCGGCCCGATGGCGATCACGCGAAGCCGCGCCGCCAGCCGCGGAGCAACCAGGCGGGCTGCGAGGGCGCTCGTGAAGAATATGCAGTCAAAGTCCCCGCCGTTTGCCTGGCGGACGAAGTGCTCGACCGCGTCATGGTCGATGGACGCCTCGAGGGGGGAGACCGGGTAACACTCGTGGCCCCATGCAGCGCACCGGGCACTGTCATCTGCTCCCTTCTCCCGGATCCTCGTTATCGCGATTCGCATCCGTCCATTCACTCCAGGCTGCTGGTCTTCTATCTGGTATCGATTCCTTTAAGATAATTGCCCCCCACCCCTGGCAGGGATGATGGAGATACTCGCGGGGACGGCAGCCGGGGTCGCCCTCGGCACCCTGTCCGGCCTCCTCCCAGGCATCCACGTCAACACCCTGGCAAGCATCCTGGTCGCGTTCCTCCCGTTCCTCCTCCCGCTCTTCGGCCCGGTCTTCCTTGCTGCGGTTTTGGTGGCCGCGCTCGTGGCGCACTGTTTCCTGGACGCGGTCCCGAGCACGTTCCTCGGTGTCCCCGATGCCGACACCGCGGTCGCGGTCCTGCCGGCCCATTCACTGTGCCTCGAGGGCAGGGGGGAGGAGGCAGTCCGCATCGCCGCGCTCGGCAGCGCGACAGGCGTCGTCCTCTCGATACCGCTATGCCTGCTCCTTCTCGTCTTCATGCCGCCCCTTCAGCCTGCAGTCGACTGGGCGACCGGGATCGTTATCGTCGCCGTTGTCACCGTCCTCGTTCTGCATTCCCCTTCAGCCCGCCCGGCGATCGCGGTCTTCCTCGTTTCCGGACTGCTCGGCATCTTCTCGTTCCGGTATGAATACCTCTCCTCCTCTCCCTTTGGTGGGGGTGCCATCCTCATGCCGCTCCTCTCCGGCCTCTTCGGTGTTTCCGTACTCCTTTTCTCGGGAAAGGGGAAGGTTCCGCCGCAGGAGTTCACCGGCATGGAGATTGGAGATCGGGGTATCGTGCGGGGTACGCTCCTCGGAGGCATTGCAGGAGTCGTCGTAGGGTGGCTGCCCGGCCTCTCGAATGCGACTGCAAACGGGGTCCTCGCATCGGCAGTTGACTCTTCGCGGGACAGGCGCGAGTATATCCTTGCCACGAGCGCGGCGAACACGACGAACGCCCTGGTCGGGCTCGCCGCGCTCTTCGCGATCGAGAGGACGCGGAACGGGGTCGTATCCGCCCTTTCCGCGATCGAGGTCCCCCCTCTTTCCTACCTCCTCGTCTCTGCGACGATCGCGGCGCTCGCAGCCTACATCCTCACCCTGGTCTTTTCGGGCATGGCGCAGTTCATGGAGGGAATCGACAGGACCCGCCTCGCAGCAGCCGTTATCGTATTTGTGACGCTCGTGTCGTTCCTCTCCACCGGGCCGTTCGGCCTGCTCGTCCTCGCACTCGCGACTGCCATCGGTTGCGTCCCCCGACTGGTCGCGATCCCCCAGGTCTTCTGCATGGGCTCGATCATGGTCCCCGTGATCTTCTACGCGTTCGGCTTTGGATCATTCTGATGCGCCTGGCGCGGGACAGGTGGATATATGACCTCCCGCGGGGCCAGATCTCTTTCCATGCGATCGTACTGGTTCGGCGACATCGACTGCGGGGGGTGTACGCCGGCGGCCTCCCATGACCCGGAATACCTGTCGCGCCGACTGGATTGGATCGGGGCCGCAACGGAATCGTTCTCACCACCGGATTGGGAATCGGCCAGGGACTGCGGCTTTATCAGCTCGCGTGGGGAGTACATCCGAGTCCTCAGGGACCTCTGCATTCACCGCGCAGAAAAAGCCCTCGCTGCAGTTGCAGGCAGGCCTGAACAGGAACTTGTCCAGATGGTCCACATGCGGGACCAGCTCGACGAGGCTGTCAACCTCGTCACGGAGAAGGCTCTCGAGTGGCACGCCGCGAGATCCCCGGAGTTCTCGCGCAAGTACCGTTCGCTGAAGGGGATCAGGGCCCGGGAAGCACTACTCGCAGAAGGGAGCCCCCGCGTGAAGGATATTGCGACCGGTATCGTGCACCTCTCGGAGGCGAGGGCAGGGCTTACCCGGGAGATCGAGCAGCTGGCTGGGGAAGTCCTCCCCAACTGTACAGCGCTCGTCGGTGGCGTTGTCGCAGCCCGGATCCTCGCCGCTGCCGGGAGTCTCGAAGACCTTGCCCGCCTCCCGTCGGGCACGATCCAGGTCCTGGGTGCCCGGACGGCCCTATTTGCACACATCCGGTCAGGGACTCCCCCTCCCAAGCACGGGATCATTTACCAGGACCGGAGGGTCCACAAGGCGCCGAGGGGGAGGAGGGGTAAAGTCTCCCGCGCGCTCGCTGCGAAACTCGCCATTGCAGCCAGGATCGACTTCTTCCGCGGTGAAAGGGACGACAGGTTCCTGGACGCAGCACGTGCCGCCGTGGAGAGGGCGGGAGGAGGTCCCGGCGCATGATCTGGATGGACGGGGCCCTCGTCTCGCGGGGTGAGGCCGGGGTTTACGGGGAGCGTGTCATCCGTGGCCACAGGGTCTGGGACCCCTGCAGGAGCAAGCTCGCGGCGTACTATTACCTCGGCGGAGGCGTCTCTCTCGAGCCATCGATGCGCGTCCTTTACCTGGGGGCAGCTCACGGGACCACTGTCTCGCACGTCGCAGACTACGTGGAAGTCGTGTACGCGGTCGAGAACGCCTATACCCCGATGCGGGACCTCCTCGCCGTGGCGCTGCGCCGGAAGAACATCATCCCCCTCTTTGCCGACGCGGCAAGGCCTGCCTCGTATGCGCCTCTCGTGGAAGAGGCAGACATCCTTTTCCAGGACGTCGCGCATCCTGACCAGGCAGGCATTGCAATAAAAAACGTCCCGTTCGTCAGGCGCGGAGGGACTGCACTCATCGTCGTCAAGGCCCGCAGTATCGACGTGACAGAGAAACCAGCGGAGATCGTGCGCGAGTTCTCCGAAAGGATGGAGGATTGCGGAATGCCTGCCCGCCGGGTCATCTGGCTCGAACCCTACCACCGCGACCATGCAATCCTCGAGTGCCCGCGGGATTGAAAGGCGCACCAGGCAACCGTCCCCGTCTTTGCGGAGGCGCGGGAGAAATGGGTCATAGCCCGGAGCAGATTCGAACTGCTGTCGCGAGATCCAGAGTCTCGCATGATTGACCGCTACACTACCGGGCTAAGGATGTCTTGATATTTTCGCCCTGTCTCTTAATTAACCTGACTGGTTCTGCGGCGCCCCCTGGTTTCACCGGTTGCCGGCAACCGCCGGTCAGCGGCATTTCCCGCAGGAACGGCACACTTCCGGGATCGGGGATATCGCATCTCCCCTCCTGCAGAATGGCTCGATATCTGCAGCATCGCGGACATAGTAGATATGCGGCACGAGGGAGACGTGGGTGTACGACCCGCACCCCAACCCGAGATCCTCGGCGATGTGTTCCTGGAGCGACACGAGGGCGAACATGTTGGCTCCCGCAGCCGTGAGCATGTCATTGCTGCGGAACACAACCTTCATGTGGAGGAGGCCTGACCGGGCGACGCACTGGACCAGCTGCAGGCAGGGGCAGTCACCGAGCGACTGGTCCCTGAGAGGGTTCCAGGTGATCGCGATGGCCCGGCGGGTCGAAGGGTTCTCCCGTATCTTCCGGAGGATGTATGCGACCTGGTCCGAGTGCACCTCTGTCCCTTCCCGCGAAAAAAGCCCCCCGCCCCAGTTGAAGAGACGGTCATGGTAGTCGTACTCGAAGACGGACCCGCTCCCGGAGATGAGGTCGTGGGCATACTGCACCATGAACCTCTCCGAGAACCTGGAGGCAGGGCTCACCATGGGGAGGGTACCCGGTCGTTCGACCCGGATGGCAACCTCCTCGGACTCCACGGTCTCCTCCCCGTTCTCGGTCGTGAGTGGTGTCCCCTTCTCAAGGACAACCTTTACCACCTGTTCATGGGCAGAGGCAAGAGTGTGGGCTCTGATGCACCGCATGCACCAATATGGGGATAGGATGTGTCGTTAATGTAGTGTTTTTCACTTCCCCCTCCTTTGGACAGCCCGCTTGCCCGCATGATCCCGGGCCATTGGATGGATAGTTATCGATTGCCATGTGAATATTACCCACATAAAATAGCGAAGTGACCCTAAGTATGGGTTGAAAGGATACACCTGATTTCGTCATGGAATTTTAACTCGCTTCTAACGCTCCCAGGCACGATGCAATTCGCTGTCACAAAAGACACGCACATTATGAGGTTGGAGTGGTTGATAATGGAATATCTGTCCTTGTTGCGTTATTGCAAAAAGAGAAGTCTAATAGTTATCATATATATGCATATCACGAAAGAGAAGAAATGTCGCATGGTAAATTTGTGCGCGTAGCGAATTATGCGCGTGTACTATAGGGGATGAAGAACGGATGGCCCGGTAATGCAACTCCACGAAGAACCAGACACCAAATGATAAAAAAAGCGAAAATGCAGACTAATTTTATGAATGACCGGTTTTTTCCCCTTCTCTTCTCCTCTTACCGACCAAAAAGGATATATGAAGAGTTCCACAAATATTCAATCATATTCCGTTAATCGGAGTATGGAGCACGGGAGAATCATCATACGGCATCTGTCGATGGTGATTCTTGCGTGTGCATGGATCGAACGTTCAGGATTTGGACATGAGTAAGGAGGACAAAAGAATGATTAAGCGCTTTAGCCTTGCATTGATTACAGTGGTAATCCTGGCAGCACTCATGCTGCCGGCATCCGCCGCAACAATCAAGCAGGTCCCGCAAGGCGGAGATGTGTTCATAGGTGAAGAGGGCCTCGATGTATCCGCGGCAATCGGGGCAGCCACCCAGATTGCATGGTTTGCATCAGGAAACGACCCCGCCACCTCGACACCAGACCACGTGTTGACTGTCGGAACCCCGGACAGTTTCTACGTCTCACCGCAGACCTTTGTGGGCAAGACAGGGAACTGGTACCAATGGACAGGTGGAATCGGGCCTGTTGCATTCAACGTGGTTGACCCTGCCATAGCAGTTAAGGTTTGGGACAACACTGCCAACAAGGACGTTTCCGGCAAGTCCGTTCCCCCGGGGAACTATCTGAACTTCAGGATCGAGACCAATACCTACTCGGTTACCGCGAGGCCGGATGCCGGCACGCAGGGGTTCGTGCAGGTACGCGTGAAGACATCCGATGGAGCGATCTATACATCTCTCTTCGAGACGACCAGCACGTCCTACTCTATCGACAGCCTCAGGCCCACGAGCGACCTCTGGTACTGGAGGCCGAACCCGCCTGCGGACGCACAGGGTTGGAACACCGGCGTCCTTGATGCAAATGGCGCCCGGATGTACAAGGCAGGCACCTACACCGTGTACGCCGAGCTTAACCTGAACAAGATCAAGGACAACTACAAGGCACCCGATGGCAGCGACTACACCGGCAAGACCGTCTCCGCGACCCAGACAGTGACCATCACTGCCGACACCGTGAAGATCGAGGCCAGCAAGGACGTCGTTGTCCGCGGCAACGCATTCTCCGTGACTATTACGGGGAGGCCGAACACCGATTACTACCTGTGGGTTAAGGGTACCGGGCAGATGACCGGTGCAGCACTCGACCAGCCGCCACTCCTCGTAGCCAGCCAGAAGGATGTCACAAACGACCCGATTGGCGGCCCGTATACCATCGGTAGCTACCAGTACGAGGGTGGAGCAGGGCGCACCATCAAGGAGGATGTCCCAGCAGCACCCAACAACGGTGTCTACTACTATGCCAAGGCAAAGACATCCAACTCGGGCACTGTCACTGTCGGATGGCAGACTTCCCAGACTACCAAGGACAAGAAGTACACCTTCCGCGTAGAGCGCTTCGATGGCTCTTCCTACAAGTCTGACGAGGTCGATGTCAAGGTCGAGAAGGGCACCGTGACCGTCGTCGCAGCTGGTGACCAGAGCTATTACCTCGGCCAGGAGGTCAAGCTCTCCGGTACCAACTCAGAGACCGACACCGTCTACCTCTTCATCACGGGTCCGAACCTCCCCTACCAGGGTGGCAAGCTCACCGACCCGAGGACTGCCGTGGTTAACGGCAACGTCGCGACATTCACTACCGCCGACGTCCTCGACGACAACACCTGGGAGTACAAGTGGCAGACCGCCAACCTGAACATCGACGCAGGTACCTACACGCTCTATGCTGTCGCAACCCCGTCTGACAAGGACAACCTCGCCGATACCCAGTACGCGACTGTCTCCATCATCATCAGGAAGCCGTTCGTAACCGCAGTTGCATCCCAGTCCACTATCGCCCAGGGTGACAAGTTCTACATCCGGGGCGTCGCAGAGGGCAAGCCTTCCGAGGGCGTGGCAATCTGGATCCTCGGCAAGAACTACTTCCTCTGGCAGACCGAGAGCGTCAACAACGACGGCACCTTCGAGAAGGAAGTCGACCAGGGAACGACCTCCAACATGGCAGCGGGCCAGTATTTCGTGGTCGTCCAGCACCCGATGTACAACGATGTCCTGGATGTCAAGCCATCCGGCGACTACGTAGTTGGACCCTACCCGACAGCCAACTCCAGGATCTTCAAGGTCCGGGGAGCAGGCGCCCTGCAGGGATCTGACGCCGCCGAGGCGCTTGTCAATGCACTCGACAACTCGTACGTCGACGATACCTACACCAAGCTCCAGTTCCTGATCGAAGCTCCGGACATCCGGATCTCCCCGATCACTGAGAAGGCAGTCGGCGAGAAGTTCGAGATCTCAGGCACCACCAACCTGGCCGTCGATGACGAGATCCTGGTTGAGGTAGTCTCCTCGTCCTTCAACCCGACCAAGAAGACCGCGAGCGGAGAGTTCAGCGGTGCAACAGGGACTGTCAAGGTCAAGAAGGGAACAGAGGGCTACAACACATGGTCCTTCCCGGTTGACACGACCACCTTCAAGCCCGATGAGTACATCGTGCAGGCATCCGGTGTGACAGTGGACGTCACGAGGACGGCACTCTTCAATGTCGTCGAGAAGGTCCCGACCACAGTGCCGACCACAGTGCCCCCGACACAACCGACGACCACTGTAACCGCAGTGCCGACAACTGTGACCCCGACCCCGACCGCGACATCACCGGGATTCGGTGCCCTTGTGGCCCTTGTCGGCCTTGGTGCAGTGGCGTTCCTCATCGTGCGCAAGCAGTAAAAAACACAAAAACCTTCCTATTTTTTCGATCTCTCCGGAAAAGAGTGATCGAGACTTCCGGCTGCCCGGAGACAAAACCACTAATAGTGCCGGGTGCGGAGTAGTAGTATAAGTGGGAATCCTCCCTCGAGCGGGCGGCATCCCGTCTGCCCTGCAGGGAAACAGCCAGGGACTCTATTGGAGAATGGGACAATGAAGCTCACGGTAAAACTCTTGGACCTCGGGACACGGGGAGTCCTCCTGCATGCAGAAGACGCTGGGACTATCGGGGTCATGCCCGGGGACCGGGTCCAGGTCCAGGACGATGCAAGCGGTGTCACTGTCGCGGCTTTTGTTGACACGACGAAAACGCTCCTGCCGCAGGGGACAATTGGGATCTACCGGATCACGAACGAGAGGCTGCAGGTCACCGAGAGGGCTGTAGTCGAAGTCAGGAGTGCTGAACGGCCTGTAACGCTTGACCACATCAGGAAGAAGATGGACGGCGAGCACCTCTCGAAGGAGGAGACATATGCAATTATCAGGGATATCGTCGAGGACAACATCTCGGCCGCGGAACTGACAGCATATATCACGGCATGCTACATCAACGAGATGAATATGGACGAGGTGGAGAACCTCACGCGGGCAATGGTCGATACCGGGGAGAGGCTGACGTTCCACACCCACCCGATCGTGGACAAGCACTCCATCGGGGGAGTGCCGGGCAACAAGATCTCGCTCCTCGTAGTACCTGTCATCGCTGCCAGCGGCCTGAAGATCCCCAAGACAAGTTCCCGGGCCATCACCGGGGCCGGCGGGACTGCGGACCTGATGGAAGTCCTCGCCCCCGTCAATTTCTCAGCAACGGAAGTCCAGCAGATGACGGAGAAGGTCGGGGGAGCGATCGTATGGGGTGGGGCTACCAATATCGCGCCTGCCGACGACAAGATCATCATCCAGGAATACCCGTTCCGCATTGACGCCCGCGGCCAGATGCTCGCGAGTGTCATGGCAAAAAAGTTCGCGGTCGGTGCCGATCTCGCCGTTATCGATATCCCGGTCGGGACACACGCGAAGGTGAAGACCGTCCAGGAAGGCAGGAGACTTGCACGCGAGTTCATCGAGCTCGGGGACCGCCTGAAGATCCAGGTGGAATGCGCGATAACGTATGGGGATTCTCCCGTGGGACGGGCAATCGGCCCGAAACTGGAGGTCATCGAGGCGCTCCGCGCCCTGGAAGGCGCGGAGAGCCCGGGGTCGCTGTTCCAGAAGAGCACAGCGATTGCCGGGATGGCGCTCGAGATGTCCGGCAAGGCTGCCCGGTGGCAGGGCCCGGAGATGGCAGCAGAGATAATCAGGAAGGGGGATGCTTTGAAGAAACTCCGCCAGATCATCGAGATCCAGGGTGGCGACCCGAACGTGAAATCGGGAGACATCGAGCCGGGAAAACACCAGTTCGCTGTCAATGCCCCTGCAACGGGGTACGTGATCGAGCTTAACAACAGCTCCCTCATCAGCCTCGCCCGCACCGCCGGTGCACCGCACGACAAAGGTGCCGGCCTCCTCCTCCATGCCAAGAAGGGGGCCCACGTGCAGAAGGGGCAGCCGATCTTCACGATATTCGCCGAGCGGAGCTGGAGGCTCCAGAAAGCGATCGAGAAAGGCCGGCAGCTGATGCCCGTGGTCGTCGAGGGGATGCTCCTCGACCGCGTCCCGCAGGACACGCAGTGGTCTTAATTGACGGGTGTGCAGGCGATCGGATCTACAGCTTTTTTCTGCCACGGTCGCCAGGAAAGGGAAGGAAATGACGGACCCAGCGGGAATCGAACCCGCGTCCTTGGGTCCGAAGCCCAAGAGGATATCCTCTACCCCATGGATCCGAAGACTCGTTGGCAGGACAACATATTAAGCATTTTCTGTAGCAATTATCTGTACTGATGATCCTTTCGGCACGCGAGATCAGGAGACGCCTTGGATCCGGCAGCAGCAAAACCCCCCTCGTGATCGATCCCTACAGCGAGGAATGCCAGCAACCGGCATCCTATGACCTCCGGGTCGGGGGGAGGGACTTCATCCTTCCACCCGGGGTGTGCACACTCGTCAATACCCTCGAGAGGGTCGAAATGCCTCCGGACCTCGCGGCAACGCTCCGGTGCAGGTCGACCTACGGGAGGATGGGGGTGGTACTCACAGCAGGTTTCGTGGACCCTGGTTTCAGGGGGCAGCTCACGCTCTGCCTCGTGAACATGAGCCAGGAACACTTGACCATCAAGAAGAACGACCGGGTGGCCCAGATCATCTTCTTCCAGGTCACGGACGGGGACCACGGGTACGATGGAAAATACCAGGACAGCGTTGGCGTTATACAGGCGAGATGAATGATCCGGACGGAGAGGAAGTATATCGAGATCCTCCGCATACTGAAGGAGCACTCGGAGCCGATGGGTGCAAAGAGGCTCTCGGAACTGATGGCTGAACGAGGCTTTGTCCTGAGCGACAGGGCAGTCCAGTACTACCTCCGTTACCTCGACGAGATGGGGTTTACGAGGAAGGTCGGGAACCAGGGGCGTGTGCTGACTCCCTATGGCCACAAAGAGACAGAAAACGCCCTCGTCGGGGACCGCGTCGGTTTCATCATCTCCAAGCTGGAACGCCTCGCGTACAGGAGTACTTTCAATCCAGAGACATCCACAGGAGACGTGGCCTACAACCTCTCCATCGTCCCGGAAGAGAGGCTCCCCGATGCGACAGCTGCATTCGACGAGGTAGTTGCAGCAAGGTGCGGTTTTTTTTCCGGGTACCGTATCATCGACAGTGACCCGAGGGTTCCCAGGGGGAATGCCGGCATAGTGAGCATCTGCAGCATCGCGATGGACGGTGTTTTCCGCAGGGAGGGGATCCCTGTCCGGATGGCATATGGCGGGCGACTCGCCATACAGCACGAGGAAGCAACCCATTTCGTGGACTTGATGGGGTACCGGGGGACAACGATAGACCCGCTCCAGCTCTTCATCTCCTCGGGCCTGACCTCTCTCTCTTCCCTTGTCTCGAGCGGGTCGGGTACAGCCCTAGCAAACGTCCGCGAGATACCTGCCCTCGCCGAGAACAGGGTCCGCGAGACAGTTGCGCGGATGAAGAAGGCGGGTTTTGTCTTCCCCATTGCCCTGGGGACCTCTGTGTTCAACCTTGTCCCGGACCCATACCGGCTGGCACTCGTGGCGTATTCGGGTATGAACTTCGTTGCCAACGCGTACGAAAAGGAGATCCCGATACGGACAGAGATCGGGGCAGGGACCATCCCCTTCTCGCAGATCATCCAGGACTAAACCGGTGCCGCCCCGTCTCTTTCCAGGGAGCGCTCTTTTGCACGGCGCAACTCCTCGATGCATGGCAGGGTGTCCATGCCTGCGAAGATGACGAGTATGCCCACGTATCGGGTCTTTTTCACGGGGTAATCGCCGGCACGGAGTTCGAGGCCCTGGATGCTCCGGTCGAGCCACCTCCTCACCGTCATGAACCCCTTCATGCTCATCTCGCGGCTCGGACCCACGATGAGCACGAGGGCCTTTTGAACGCGTGCAAGATCGGTGTCGGCCGAGATCTCCTGGTATACCGCCCTCTTTGCGAGTTCAACGATCCGCGAGGCCTTCACGTGGTGCTCTTGGATAGGGTGCGTGTGCAGGCCGGAACGAAGGAGGTGGTCCAGTGGGCGGGCAGGGGGCAGCTCCTCCCGGGCGTATCCCACCGTCACAAGGCCCATGCCCTGGATCGTATTCAGGATCTCGCCTGCATCGAGCACGACTTCCGGTAGATCTCCCGTATCTCGCGGGGAAAATTCGCCGGCACGGAGCAGCAGCGTCATCCTTCTCGCGATAAGAGTGTCCATGCTTTCGTGGAAGGGATCGACTGGCTTTTTTGGGATTTCAGGGCGGATCTTCTCGAGCAATCCCCCCGCAATGGTATCGGCGTCCTTTGCGGGTCCGGGTACGACGGCTGCGGAGATCTTCTCTCTCCAGGCCTCGTTGTCAAAGACGATGACCCCGTCGAGGACCCCGAGGAGAGAATTCAGCTGGTCTGCGGCACGCGCAAGGCAGGCATCGCCCTCGCTTTTCCGGGGGAGGGTGCAGATCCCGAATACGGGTTCAACGAGCGATATTTTCAGGAGAGAAACCAGGTCCGGGGCCACGGAAGCCAGGGTCCCCCCGAGTCCGCAGCAGAGGAACAGGGCATCGATATCACCATCGTCCATTCCCTGGAGGTGGGTGAGGATCTCCTCCTTGGGAAGGTGGGCTGCGATATCGTCGGAGTGAACAGGATCGAGCTGCGAGAAGAACAGGCGGTGGTTTGCATCGACCATGGCAAGCGAAGCGAGTTCATCCGCATCGCTATCCACGGCAATACCCTCGACGCAGTGTGCCTCGCCCATCCTGTCATGTTCAAGCAGCTTGTCGGTGATATGCGAGCCTGCTCCGCCTAGACCGATTGTAAGAACGCGCATTCCGGCCTTCTCTTCCTGTGAGTTTTTTTCCTGTTACGATAAAGCACTTCTGTTCTTTTTGTGCCATGCGCTCACCGTGCATGGGGTGGACTGCCAGGGTATGGGCAATGGGTGGGATACGGTCTGCCCTGATTGCGGCAGGGATCCCGACTGCATCCCGGCCTGCACAAACGGAGGGCAATTTACTCCCCTCCAACGGAAAAACCAGTGCGTTTTTCCCGGAGTAGCGCTCTGTTTTTTAAAAAAACCTCGCATCGC
>JAPXNX010000016.1:0-13323 GCA_033811795.1 Methanolinea sp.
TCAGGTTCAGGAGTGTTGTCTTGCCAGCACCATTGGGGCCTACCAATCCAAGGATCTCACCCTCATTGAGAGATAGGCTGACCTGGTTGACCGCAACGAGGCCGCCGAATGACTTTGTCACACCATTGACTGTCAGCATCCCTTGCACCCTGCTAACAAATAGTATGATATATGTTAACACACAGCATTTTAAACATATCCTTGTAGGGATGATAAAAAATGTTAAGGCCTCTGTACCTCATTGCGGTTGTCCTGCTGGTCCTTGCACTCGCCGGAGGATGCACCGAGCAAAAAGCGCAGGCAAACGAGACACTGAAGATAGGTGTCGTAGCCTCGATGACCGGGGCGGCGAGCACAACAGGAAAGGATATCTGGCAGTCAGCAGTCGTTGCAGCAGACGAGATCAATGCACGGGGAGGCGTCTATGTCAAGGACATTGATGCCCACGTCCCCATTACGCTTATTCAGGGCGACGACGAGTCCACGAGGGAAGGGGGACAGAAGGCTGTGTCCCGAATGATAACCCAGGACGGCGTCGATATCCTCGTCGGCGGCTTCTCCAGTGCTGTCGTCTCCGCCCACCAGGCAATCGTCTCCGAGTACGCTGTCCCCTATATTATCACCGGTGCATCGACTCCGACGATGACACAGCGGACTGATATCGACACGTCGACAATGTTTCACTACTGTCCGACGACAGACGATTACGGTGAACAGACAACGCTCTTTGCATATGATGTCATCAGGAAGGCAATCAACGAACGTTTCGGGTACCCCGAATCACGGCCGCTGCGCATGGCGCTCATCGTCCAGGACAGCCCCTACGGGAAGGGGGTCCAGAAGGCTGTGAAGGACACGATCGAGCGGAGAGGCCTCAACATTGTGATCGTCGCGGAAGAGACCTACAAGATGGGTGAGACCGATTTCCGGACTCAGCTCACCTCGGTCCGGGCTGCTCAGCCTGATGTCGTGTACCCGGCAGCGTTCCTGAACGAGCAGATCCCGATGGTGACCCAGGCGAGGAGAGACGTCGGCCTTGACACCATATTCCTTGCAGTCGAGTGCAATGATGACCCCGACTTCTACGCCGGCCTTGGAAAATACGGTGAATACTCTATAATCGAGACACGCTTCAGTCCCTACGCCATCCCGAAAGGGCCCGTTGCCGATGACACGGCTGCCTTCCGGGAGAGCTTCTACAAACGCTGGGGGTCTTACCCTGGAATGATGGGGGCATCGACATATGAAGGAGTCTACATTGCTGCACGGGCTGTAGAAGAAGCTGGGACACTGGACAAGGCAGCGGTGACGAAAGCCCTTGCCTCCCTCGAGATGCCCCAGTTCGTCGAAGCAATGCAGAACGGCGTCATCCGGTTTACTCCTGACTACAGGGAGGCGAAGTTCGAGCTCTTCATGGAACAGCTAGTCTGGGACGAGGCTGCCGGGGGACTGAGGCCCCGGATAGTATGGCCTGACCACATGAAGGATAGTGACTTTGACCTCCCCGACTGGTACGTGCCAGGCCCGGCAGCTGCAGCCTGAGTTCCTCGCCGGTATGTAACATGCATTTCAGGTAGAGGGCGGGGCATTCCCGTCCCCATTCCTCCACATGTATGCATCCCTGGAGATGAGGATCTCGAAGCGGGCGCCTTTTCCGTGTTCCCCGCTCTCCCGGATCTCGATGCCGTAAACGGAAAGTATCCCGCGGGCGTGGTACAGTCCGAGACCCAGGTTCCTCCCGACCCCCCGCTCGAATATCCGCTCTTTCTGATCAGGGGGGATGCCGATGCCGTTGTCTTCGTAAACGAGGATCCCCTTGTCGCCGGCTTCGTAGAATGACAGTGTTATCCGGTCTACCCTCTCTCCATGGGAGATGGAGTTGTCGATCAGCGTGGAGAAGATCTTTGCTAATAGGCGGTCAGAATAGATGAGGAGCCCTTCGAAGAGGACTTCGATTTTCACACCGAAAAGGCCCATCCCCATCGTCACCTCCAAAAAGAGATTTCTCACGTCTATCCACTCCATGGAAGACGGTGCAGCCTCGAGAGTGTATTCCCTCATGAATGCCAGCTGGTTCTCGATCGCCTTTGCTGCAGCTTTTATCCTGTCGAGGTACTCGACGTCAGCTGAGCCGGGCGGGATACTCTCGCCGATGAGGTCAGCAAAACCCCTCACCACGGTCACCTGGTTGAGGACGTCGTGCTGCGTGATGTGGGAGAGGAGTGTGAGTTTTGCATTGGCAAGGCGGGCGTCATCTTTTGCGGCAGTCTCTGCTGCAATGTGTTTGTCGAGTGTATCGAGCATGTTATCGATGCTCCGGGAGAGGGAGGCGATCTCGTCGTCACCCGTGAGTGCAGTCCTCCCCGTGAAATCCCTGCGTTCCGTGATCTCCTTCACACTCTTTTCGAGTGACGAGACTCGCGAGAGGACCCTTTTGTCGAGGAAGAGGACTGCTGCAGTCCCGATTGCCCCTCCACCCAGTACCACGAGGGCCACGAGGAGGATGATACTGTCCCTGGCTATCCGGAAAACTGTCCTCTCGATGTTGAGGCAGGCGATAAAGGCAGGAGAGCCATGGATATCGTCGATTGTGGACTCCACGATGAGAGCCTCCCCATCATCCGAGACGCGAACCGTCATGGGGACAGCATCGTAGGAGACCTGCGAGAGTGTAAAACCGGGGACGTCACCTGTTCCAGGTCTCCTGGTGGTGAGGTTCACCATGGAGAGGGATGCGTACCGAGTGGTCTCGTTCTCGTCGAGGTAACGGCCGACGAGAAGGTAGCCTGCTGCCGGCCCGGTCCTGTCGTTCCGGAGGATCGGACCGATACTTGCAAGCAACGGGGCGCGGGAGGTTTTGATCACCCCTGAAATAGGTGGTACATCGCACTCCGTGCCATTTGCCACTCCCCCCGGATCTGCAGGGATGTGCGCCAGTTCTTCCGGGATAGAGAGAGCGACCCGCTGCGAATGGTCGAACCCCTTTCCGTACAGGATCGTCCCGTTTATGTCATAGAAAACCATCAGGTCGATGCGGAGGTCGAGGAAAGTCTCGTTAATCAGGTTCTCTTCCGGGTAGCTCTCTAACTCTCCCTTTACGAAGAGATATGTATCGTCCCACTTCCCCCAGTCTTCGCACGTGCCTCCAAGTATTTCAAGATCGTTTTCAATAATCCTGATGACCTGCAGGACTGCATTCTTGGCCTCAAGATTCTCGATATCACCAACTGCAGGGTAGAGTGACACCTGCATGGCCAGAGGCACGAGCGACACGAAGACAACCATGATCGTGACGAGAGTGATGATAACTCCTGTGCGGACTTTCATCGTGGCATTTCCCCACTGACCGGAAACACCTGACCATTATCCGGTTGGTTAAATGTCCACGTAACCCCACTTTAAAATTGTGTTTTGGAACACGAAAAATTCTCCATTCCGCAATCCACGCAATAAAAACTGATATTATCCCTGGGGTTCACGCCCCTCCGGGTGGTGACTTTAGGGGATATGTACCCTGTCCCAAGCCGGACCGGGAAACCTCCTGGTCTCGGGGGGGAGTGTTTCACTAATCCGTGGAACGGGGGAAGTCCATCCGAATCTGGTATCCAAAAAAACATGGGACTCTATGCACCACTACCACGGAATGAAGGTGCCGACAAGTAGTACACCGAGCCCGACCAGTACTAGCCCCATTATGACGCGGACGGCCCTCCGGTGCTCCTGCCTCCACCTGTCCACGCTCTCGAGAGGGAGCCCGAAGGCGACTGCGCAGAGGATGAGGACGAGTGGCAGAACGAAAAATATGTTGTAGAGGAATAGGAGGGGAATCCCCTCGGCGACCGCCATCCTGTCCGAGATCAGGGAGAGGATCGCGAGGTAAATCCCTCCTGTGCAGGGGAGTTCGAACATCCCGACCAGGACTCCGAGGACCAGTGCAGCCGGGACGGAGGCCTTCTGGATGTACTCCCCGATGATCTCCCTCTTCGAATCCGGGATCGCAAGAGTGGCACTCTGCCGGCCGAAGATACCGTCCACGAGACTGATCGCCCCGAGGATGAAAGCAATTGCTGCCGCGACGATCCCGATCGCCCGGGAGATCTCGGCAAGCTGGATGATATAAAAGATACCGAGGCCGGAGAGGAAGTAAAAAACGAAGACACTCACGATGAAGCAGGTCCCGACAGCGACCATCTTTCTTCTCGACCCAGCGACAGAGAGAGTGACGAGGAGGATGATAAGGACTGAGAACGCACAGGGGTTGATACCGTCGGCAAGACCAGCGGTGATGACGAGGGGTATGGTTAGTTCCTGCGCGGAAAGGTTGCCAATCGCTGGAACGTAGGTGGGCACCTGCGCATGAAGACCGGTACTCTGCTCCTTCACCACGCCATCGAGTGAGCCGGTTATCTCATCGTAGCCCACGAGTACGCGGTCTCCGACGAAGAGAGAGGGGACCGGGATCGCACCGGTACTGAACGCCTCCTTGTATGCCGTGAAAAGATCCCAGTATTCAGGACTCTCCCTTATATTCAGCAGGTGCGATTCGAGTTCAGGGTGGTCGTCCACGTACTGCTGGACGAAGGGGAGCGTCCTCATGCAGTCACCGCAGTTCGTGTTGTAGAACATGACGAGGACCGGCCCCGTGTCCGTGAACCGGTGGTCCGGTGTGACGGGAACGACAGGCGCCTCCGTCCCGACAAAGGATGTATCAGAAAGACTCCCGCCATTTTCCACCTGGGCTGAAACGGGGAACGAGAATGCAAGGACGATGAAAAAAGCAAGAACGAGATCTGCTGGCCCCCACCCCCTTATTCTATGACCCACCATTCAACCACGCTGCTCCTAGGTTCATCAAGGCTGAAGTAATGACAAATTGCAGTGAAATACTCGATTCAGAGAGATATAGCATTTTTCACCCAGTGAAGCCTCCCCTATGGGATACGGCTCTTTCAAAACTAACTTGCGAGTCTTCCCAGCACGTGCCGCACGCTGGTATGCGTCTTGCACGGCAGGCATGCCATTGACCCCCTTCACTCCCCATGGGAGATGGCGCGAGCGAGGCTCAAAACAGCCTGGACAGCAGGAGACTGTCTTTCCATGACGGGGACGACGGATGGTTCGTGCGCCCTGATATGGGGGTCGTTGGGTATCCTGGCGATGTCAGGTGTATGCCCCGGCCAGAAATCGCGGGGCAACGGTTCCCTGTTGCTATCCACGACCCTGTTCCGGACGAGGATGATCCGCGGGATCCCGCACTGGTGCGCAAGCCTGCAGAGCTTCCCAGCGACAGCCATGCTGTTGTACGACGGGTCGGACACGACCAGTGCAATCGAGAACCCCCGGGCGACTGCACGCCCGAAGTGCTCCAGTCCGGCGGGCGTGTCGAGGATCACGACTTCCCCCGGAAGGTAACGCGCGTCTCCCAATACTGCCGAGAGGAGGGCGTACTCCGGGCAGAGGCACCCTGACCCCGCGTTTTCGACTCCGCCTAGGACGAGCAGGCGTATCCTCTCGCCCACAGGGTAACTGAAGCGGTCGACGACATCGGTCGTGTCGGGGTTGAGGACGATGAACCCTCCCCTCCCGGGGACCGCACCTATCTTTTCCGCGATGTAGTCTTTCCGCTCGGAAAGGGGGACGATGGACTCCCTATCTCTCCCGGAGACCCCGAGCGTGGCAGCAAGGTTCTGCTGGGGGTCCCCGTCCACTGCGAGGACTTCCCATCCCTCCCTCGCAAAGCAGCAGGCAAGGAGGGCTGCCAGGGTGGTCTTCCCGACACCGCCCTTCCCCGTCACGACAACCCGTACCTTTTCCCGGCTGTTGGCTGGATCCACGGCTATCTCTCTTCTCAAATGGGGTGGTGTTTACCCTGTTATATCCCGAGTTCCGTCCTCTTCCTCTCGATGTGCTCTGATATGATGTCGGCAGCCTTGAGCGGGTCGGGTTCCACGGTGAATGAGGCGTTGACCACGCCTTTCAGCCCTTCCGTGAGGAGCGAGGTCACCGCCGGGCTGCCCTGGATCTTGGGCATGACGCCGAGCACTGTGAAGACGCCTGATGCGACGAAGTAGGAGCCGATTGAGACCGCTTTCTGGGAGTACCATTCAGGGGCTGCCCCGGCGATGGGGAGCCGGTGAATCCCGACGTTCAGGGCATTCGCCAGTTCTGCAGCCAGGTGCAGGATCCGCGAGCAGTCCACGCATGACCCCATGTGGAGGACAGGGGGGATACCGAGCGACTCGCATACTTTTCGCAGGCCCGGTCCTGCCAGGGACGCTGCTGATGGCTGGAGCAGCCCCGCCTTTCCCGAGGCGATCGCTGCACACCCGGTCTCGACGCAGAGGATGTCCCTGCTGATCAGCTGCTTCGCGAGGGTGATATGGCCATAGTCGTGTTTCACCTTCGGGTTGTTGCACCCAACGATACCCACCGCACCACGGATGTTCCCGGCAGCGATCTGGTCTATGAGTGGTTTCAACGTCCCGCCGAGCGCGCTCTTGATCGCCTCGATGGAAAAGCCGGTCGTCACCTTGACTGGTTCGACTGGGATGAAAACACGGTCAGGATTCCTATTCCGATAGTTCTCGACTGCCATCTTCACGATCGTCTTTGCCGTGGCGTAGGCATCCTCAGGAGCGAACTCGATATAATAGGAGCCTGGGATCTGCGATTTCGGGCTCGTGGAGATGATGTAGGTGTGATAGCAGCTCGCTGTGCGGGGAAGGGAGGGGAAGATGCACTGGTAGTCCACCACCATCGCCTCGAGCGCCCCCGTCGTGATGACGAGTTCCTGGTTCAGGTGGTTTCCGGCACTCGGGATCCCCTTTCTCATCAGTAACTCGTTCCCCGTGCAGCACAGCCCGACGAGGTTGATCCCGGCAGCCCCGACCTCCTTGGCGAGGGCCAGTATCTCTGGGTCTTTCGCTGCCCGGACGACCATCTCTGAGAGCATGGGATTGTGGCCGTGCAGCGAGATGTTGACATGGTCCTTCTTCACGACACCCAGGTTCACGAGGGACTCGTTCGGCCCGGGTGTCCCGAAGAGGATATCGGAGACCTCGGTGGCGAGGCTCGATCCCCCCCAGCCGTCCGAAAGGGCGGTCCGAAGGCCGTGGAGGAGGGTATTTGCATAATCTGCAGCGACGCCCATCTGGACCCGGTGCATCGCCTCGACCACTTCCCGGTCGATTCCCCTCGGGGCGATGCCCGCCTTCTTCCAGGTCTCCCTCGTTGCCGGAGGTGCACGTTCTGCTATCCGGAGGGAGTCCTTCACGCTTCCGAATTCCTCGAGCATGGCCGCCCCGAGCTCACCGGCGATCTCCCTGTCATCTTTCCCGGACGTCTCGATCCCGTATTCGCGGGCGAGTCTCCTCAGCTTCTCCGGGTCCGAGATCGTGTAATCGCCAACCGTGCCTTTCCCGATGCCGTAGAGCGTCAAGACGATCTCTCTCCCGTGGTCCGAGTGGGCTGCCGCTCCTGTTGCGAGCTGGTCGAGCAGGTTCCTCGCGACTATCAGGTCAGCATCAGCCCCGCAGACACCCCGGACGCGGTGCGGAGGGATGATCCGGCACGGGCCCATGGCACACCTCTGGCAGGAGAGCCCTGCGGCGCAATACTTGCACTCGGGCTGCTGCATCTCGTACCTGTCCCAGACTGTCTCTATCCCCTCCCTCATCGTATACTCGATGAATGGCTTGGCAGTCTCGTCGAACGTCCGGCTCTCCCGCTTCTGCTCGATGAGAGCAGGGTTCATCAGGGCCAGGCGTGCACGGTCAAGCTCGCACACGTCAATCTTTTCCCTGACAATTCGTGGTTTTCTCTCTCCTGTCATGGTGAACACGATCCTTTCATTTTTCTCACGTTTTCATGGTTGGCGATATGACACCGATGCAGGATCCCTGCGACCGCACCGGGGCCTGGTTCCATCACCCCTTCCTGCAGCGGGAATGTTGCGATGAGATCGCTCTTTTCGAGAAGTATATCCAGCCTGGAGATAAAATGTATGATCCTCCCATTTCTCGGTTGTACCACGAATCCCTTCTTAAAGTTCAACCAACTCGGTAAAAACCCATCTGCAAAGGGTGTTTCCCTTTGCACGGGGATGTCCCCGGGACCGCAGACCGATGGCTGATCAGGCCGGAGAAGGGCCCCGGTCTACTAAGACCGGGAAAAAGGCTGGGGGATCCTTTCATAACCCTGCCGGGTCCCGGGCATTCCACCGGGCTCCTGCTGCCCTGACAAAGAGATAAGCAGGGACGAGGAGGAAAACCGAAAGGAAACCATACAGAAAGTTGACAAACGAGAGAGCCGCAAGGAGGATGAGTGCTACCCCGTCCAGGAGGAGATAGGTGAAAAGCACCCGCACGTCGTAGACGAGCACGCTCGGGGAGAGCCCGCAGAGGTACGCCATCACGCAGGCGGCGTAGATCGAAATCGAGAGACAGAGCACGATGGCTGGCCCTGCCAGCCCAGGGCTCCCGGTGAGGCATGCGACTGCCCCAATGAACACTGCAGGGAGTACCTGCAGGAGCAGGAACGTGGTCATCTTGCCGGATATGAGGGTGCTGACGGAAACGGGGAGACAGGCATAAGGCCCGAAAGAATCGAATTCTGTCACCCACGTGTAGATGGTCGAGGCGATGATGCCAGCTGTGAGGCTGAATATGGCGATCAGCCCGTGGGGTGGGAGTGAGTTTCGGAGGAGGGAGAGGAAGAACCAGATCGCAACGAGGGGTATCAGGAAGGAGAAGAGGGCCTGGCCGATGCCGATGCCGCTGCGGGAGAGGTCGAGCAGGTCCTTTGCGACCAGGGGCGATCTGGGGAGGAACGAAAGGGACCTCGCGAGGCGTCCAAGCACGTTCCTGTATGTCTTCGTGGAGCCCTGCGATTCGGGGGTGAAGAGGAGGACCGACACGGCGAACATGACTGCAATCGCTACGACTGTTCCGAGGAGTGTAACCCATGAGAATGCCGTGTAGAGGAGATACGGAGGGAAGAAGAGCGCGGGGTTCGTACCGGACCAGGCTGCATATACTGTGGCCGCCACTGCAGAACAGAGTACCACGAGGAGACAGGCTGCCCGTGACCTGACGTAGAGAGACGAGAGGATGAACACCACGCAGAGGCCAAGGAGAAATGCCAGCGAGAGCGTGAGGAGGAGGAGGAGCCCCCGCGAGAGGGGGACACCCGAAAAAGGCGAGGCTGCGATGTATCCTGCCCCGAAGGGGAAGACCCAGAGGAAGAAATAGTAGACGATGTCCTTCAGGACAAAGTTTGCAAAGATGAACCGCTCCGAAAGTGGCAGGCTCCGTGCAGAATACACGAGGAGACTTGCCTGGCCGAACCTCCTGTTCATCATCTCGTTCCCGAGGAGCCCGAAACCACCGACCATGAACCCGAGGAGGAGGAACATGGCATGGGCGAGCAACGCAAGGTTTCCTGCCGGGATCGTGGCAGAGAGGAAGGGGACGAGGAACGAGCCCATGAACACTATCCCGAATATCATCACCGGGAACAGGGCAAAGGAGATGCTCCCGAACATCGTGGAATGGGTCCTCCACTCCTCCTTTACGAGGTTGATGAAGAGGTCAGGCATGGCGACCCTTCCGGACGAGCGAGAGGAAGAAGTCGGGGAGGTGCTCGCCCCTCGCAGTCAGGTCAGCGAGCGGTCCCGAATGGAGGAGTTTCCCCTTGTGCAGGATGGCAATCCCGGAACAGATGTCTTCGGCGACCTCGAGGATATGCGTGGAGAGAAAGACCGTGTTGCCTTTCCTGACATAGCCGACAAGGAATTCCTTGACCACGTCCTGCATGATGGGGTCGAGGTTGATGAGGGGCTCATCGATCAGGGCGAGGACTGGTTCATGGATGAACGCCTGGGCGAACATGAGCTTCTGCCGCGTCCCTCTCGAGAGGTCCTTGCAGAGCACGTCCTTCTTATCCCTGAACTCGAGGAGGTCAAACCACTTCTCTGCCCGTTCGCTGATGTCCGGAATTTTCCGAACAGCCCCGACGAACTCCAGGTATTCCATGGCGGTCAGGAAACTGGGTGGAGACTCCTGTTCGGGGATGATGCCAACCCGTTCTCTCACCCTTATCCCCTCTTTCTCCACGTCGAGGCCAAGCACCGTTGCCGAACCGGATGTCGGCCGGATCTGGCCCGTCAGCACCTTTATCATTGTCGTCTTACCGGAGCCGTTCGGGCCGAGGAGTCCAAAGAGAGCCCCCTCCCCGACGGACAGGGAGACACGGTCCAATGCCGTGACTTCTCCGAATGACTTCGAGAGTTCCCTCGTTTCGATCACGGATGCCATTATCGTTACCGCCTCCTGTTCTGGTTCTGGGAGAAAATTTCCACTCCGAAGATTTTCTCTTCCAGATTTAAATACACCGTGCTTTCGACGATCCCCGGGGCTTCCAATGGTCGACGGTTTCCCCGGACCCTCCGCATGGTCGTGCAGGAATATTCATCCTGGCATGCATCCAAACAGCGATGCAATGGCAATATCCCACAGGGCCCTTGGAGTAGCGGCGGGCATCGCTGTGGCGGTTCTTGTCGTCATCTGCGCCTGTCTCCTGCTGCAGGGCGAGGCCGCATCAGGTGGCGGTAAGACATCCCTGCCCGGTGGCGGTCCCGGTGGTTCTGGCACTCCCCAGTCCACGGCAACACCGGTACCAGGCCCGGCAACGAGGGTCGTTCCGGCCCCGGCGCTGGCGGTAACCACCCGTGCACCGACGCCGGCACCCACACCCACCCAAAGACCCGTTGCATTCACCCTGGATGCTGGGGCGCCTGTCAGCTGTGGCCTGACCTGCCGGGAGACGACGGCGACCATAACGAACACTGGCGATGAGACGGCCCATTCCGTCTGCGTCGTGATCGAGTTGTTCAACGATGCCAACGAGAGGATCCCAATCAATGCCGGGCCATCGATAGAGAGATGCATCGGGGATATGGTCGGCGGGTCATCGCGGACGGAGACGGTGCAGGTCAATGCCGACTGCGGTTTCCTGGCGACGGGGTGCATCGGTCATACGCTCGTCCTGAAGACACGCGTCACGTCGCTCGAAAAGACCGTGCAGTTCCCTGACACATTCATCAGGGTCTGAAGACGGGACTCCCTTTCCTCCGGGAAGCACGGTGCCCTGGGGTTTTTTCCAAGGTATAAAAGCCTATAACCGGAATTTTCTGCAGCAGGATGCACAAGCCCCGGGGACACCCCCAGTCCTGCGATGGAGTGCCACATTTTTTCGGGTTGTTGACCCGCCTCCTCGAACGGAGAATGTGTCCCGTCGGGAAAATATCATGCTTCCCCAGCTTCTCCGTTTTTCTCCCGGACTTTTCCCCTTGCCATGGAGAAATAGATGCCTGCCACACAGAGCACGGCGAAAATCCCGAACGCTACCTGCACACTCGCCATGAGTTGCACGTGGTTTTCTGGCGAGATCTGGACTCGGCCAATAATGACCGAGAAGATCGTCATAGCGATCCCTAGCGACAGAATCATCCCGATTTGGCGGGAAGTAGCAACCGTTGCGGATGCGATGCCAAGAGCCTCCCTGCTCACTGAACTCATGATCGCATTGGTGTTCGGTGATGAGAAGAGCGCAAAACCGAGCCCGAGAACGGCGAGTGATGCGACGATGAAAGTGACAGGCGTCGTTTCCGTGATGAGCGCAAGGCAGAACAGACCCAAGGCCGTGACAGCCATCCCTGCAGATGCGACGATGCCGGGCTCTACGCGGTCCGAGAGCCGACCGGCTGCAGGCGAGAACACAGCCTGCACGACAGGCTGAGCAGCAAGGACAAGCCCTGCCGACTGTGGATCGAAGCCCCTGTTGAACTGGAGGTACAAGGCAAGGAGGAACCCGACTGCGAATGTAGCACAGTAATTGATGACTGTGGCGACGTTCGAGAATGCAAAGACGCGGTTGTACCAGAAGAGCCTGAGATCGAGGAGGGGGTTATTTACGCGCGTCTCCCAAGCGGCTAGTATAGCAGCTAGTGGAACACTGCATGCTATACAGATTATACCTTCCGTTCCCGGGAGGAGGTAGAGGCCATACATCACTGAGAGGAGGAGGAGTCCATATATGACCGATCCTGACAGGTCAAACCTTTCGGGGAGCCTGTCGCTCCATTCGTTCCTGTTCACAAAGAGCAGGAGGATGACGATTATCTCGAACGGAATCACGGCATAAAAAATACTGCGCCACCCGAAGTACTGGGTTATTACTCCACCAAGCACCGGCCCGGCCGAGAGCCCGATGTAGGTGACCGCCACGCTTATCCCGAGCACCGCGCCCCTCTTTTCCGGGGGATACACGGCAGTGAGCGCGGCAACCGAGGTCGAGAAGATCATGGCATTTCCAATCCCCTGGAGCATCCGGAAACCGATCAGCAGGGGAGTCGACCAGGAGAATGCACAGAGAAGTGTACCTGCAGTGAAGATGATGATCCCTGGAAAGAACACACGGCGCATGCCATGGATGTCTGCAAGCCTGCCCATCGGGATGAGAAAGATTGCAGACGCAAGGACAAAAGACGTCGGGATCCACCCGAGGAGGACGGCATCTGCTCCCAACTCGGCCCCGATCGCAGGGAGAGCGATATTGACAGAAGAGCTCATGAATGGTGTCAAGAAGGACGTGACGAGTGCAATAAGGAAGATGCACCGGCGGTCCGAGGGGGAGGCCCCGGTATCAGGGGATGTGCTCATGAAAGGTATCCCTGGCATGCCACGGGGGTATTTCCATCATAATTCAGTAAGCCGTCATTGCATTTCATGAAGTACATTTCTCCATTCCGTTCGTCATGCACCAGGGAATGACCTCCTGCATATCTTTTTACTATGCATGGCCCACATGGAGGGAGACCGATTGCAAGCGCCACGAGAACGGGTGAGGTGAAAATTGATTAAGTGGTCACGAAGTGACGCTGTGGTCATAACCGGGATTTTTTTCTTGGTCATTGTGTCATCACCACGTGGAAAAAACCACTCACTCGTTCTCACCATTTCTCATGAATTCTCATCAACCCTACTCACGCGTTCCGGGCAACGAACGCGATCCTCCGTCACATCCCGCCACTTATGTCATTGGAAGGTGAAGGACCCCCAAGGTGCAGGCGGCATCAGGAACTTATGGCGTCGTCCCACAGATACTAGATCCCACGTCCTGCCTGGCCTGCATCACAGCCTGGGAGAAACGCCTCTGCCCTTTTGGTCACGAGTGGGGGGAGGGGGGGTCTCCGCCTTTCGAGGGAGCGAATTCCAGTAATCCTTGTTCCTTATGCACCCGGGGTCCATGGCCTTGATATCCCCA